>JAHLBL010000459.1 GCA_020625635.1 bacterium | reverse complement strand
CACTTGGCGATCATCGGGCTCTGCGTCGCGTGGAAGCCCGATACAGCTCCGCAGGCTACCGTGATAAACATATACGGCCAGATCGGCGTACCATTGGGATGCAGGTTCTGTAAGGAAATCTCGGGGATGGTATATTTGCCGCCCGAGAACAGGATTCCTCCGATAACCGCGGCAGCCATAACGATAAGCAGAACGCCGAATATCGGGTAGAGCTTGCCAATAAGCTTGTCGATCGGCAGAAGTGTCGCTAACAGGTAATATACGAGAATGATAACCGCCCAAACCGTGCCGTTCATCCAGTCGGGCGTGAGCTTGTCAAGCAGTCCCGCGGGGCTGGTGACGAACACAGTGCCGCACAGTATCAGCAGTATGACCGAAAAGACGCGCATAATCCATTTTGCCGCCTTTCCGAGATATGTACCCGACAATTCCGCGATTGACGAGCCCTCGTGACGGGAGCTTAT
>JAHLBL010000458.1 GCA_020625635.1 bacterium | reverse complement strand
ATACTTTAATCGCAGTGAACAGAGCAAACGACGACGAGTTCGATTCCCAATATCTCTATGGAGCGGATGATGTGTTGTGTTATTGGAATAAAAGTTGATGTCGTTTGTTGCGGCGTGTGCGGAGCTATAAGTTCATCTGCGCGGCGGGCGTCGGTGGACGCTTTTTTCCGCCTTCGGAAGCGTTAGGCAAAGCAAAGCATTCATAGACGGCGGGGCTGGCGTCGTACACAGAGCAAACGATGACGAGTATGGAGCGGATGATGTGTTGTGTTACCGGAATAAAAGTTGATGTCGTTCATTGCGGCGTGTGCGGAGCTAAAAGATCATCTGCGCGGCGGCGGGAAAACAGTCCGCAGGACTGTTTTCTGATCCGCCTGTTCGATTCCCAATCCGCTTAACCAAAAAGAAAAACGTCCCTTTGGGACGTTTCAGCTTGTCGAAAAAGTCCAGTATAGACTGGGCTTT
>JAHLBL010000457.1 GCA_020625635.1 bacterium | reverse complement strand
ATTGTAAGGATAGGAGAATTGAGCTTGTCCATAATCGCTTTGATTCCTCCGATTTTGGAATTGGTTGATAAGAAAGTCTTGGCACTTGCTACAGCAGTGGAAGTTTCTTTTTTGGACCATGAATTTCAGCAGATGCTTTACGAGTACATGTGTGAGAATGAAATTTGCAAGACATTTCAGATCTTTGCATTGAGAGATTATCTGAAGGAAAACGATACCATCACAAAGATGGAACTCATGAGGATCCTGAATGAGAATGCTCCCAAGGATGAGAGCAACAGATTTCAACAGCTCACGATCACGAAAAAGAAACTTCAGGAATACTTTCCACCGTTCTATACCAAGTCTCAGATGGAGAAGGTGCTGTTCTCATTATTGGAAGAATGGAAGAAAAAGAACTCGGAAGTAGAGGGATGACTAGGTAAAAAGCCTTGACATAATGTAGATGTTAGGGCTCTTTAAAAAA
>JAHLBL010000456.1 GCA_020625635.1 bacterium | reverse complement strand
GTTTCCTTGCCGCAGGAGATCAGGGTGTTCAGCGCCCATGTTGCCGTCCACATAATGTTGGAGCGCGCCTCGTAGTCCTCGGGTTTTTCGACTGCGATAAGCGAGCTGTGAATGACGGACTTCATCAGCGCTTCGGCGATGTAATCAGAGGTGTTGTCGTCCTCACCGGAGAAATACTGCTCGCAGATGTGATTGAAAATGTCGTAGATACCCGATACCATCTGTCTTTTCGGCAAAGACATTGTGAACTTCGGGTTGAGGATAGAGAACTTCGGCATAACCTCCTCGCCGAAGACGTGACCGATTTTGAGCTTCTGCTCGTGATTGGTGATGACAGAGCCCGCGTTCATCTCGGAGCCTGTGCCCGCCATAGTGAGAATACATCCCACAGGGATGATCTCGCAGTCGGGCTCTTCATAGCGGATATAATACTTCTCCCACGGATCGTCGTCACAGTTGACGGAAACGGA
>JAHLBL010000455.1 GCA_020625635.1 bacterium | reverse complement strand
AGCTACAACGGACCTTCTATCATCATCGCTTACGCTCCCTGTATCAACCACGGTATCAAGGGCGGCATGGGCATTGCTCAGCTCGAGGAGAAGAAGGCTGTTGAGGCAGGTTACTGGAACACCTTCCGTTATGATCCGCGTCTCGCTGACGAGGGCAAGAACCCCTTCATCCTCGACAGCAAGGCTCCCACAGCAAGCTACCGCGACTTCATCATGGGCGAAGTTCGTTACAACGCTCTGTCCCGCAAGTTCCCCGAGAGAGCCGAGAAGCTCTTCAACGAGGCTGAGACAATTGCCGAGAAGAAGTACGCTCACCTCGCTAAGCTTGCAAGCTTTGAGGATGCTACCTGATAAGCTAAATTCGCTTATGCGAGCTAAATGTTGCTTTGCAACGCTAAATTCCTGTCGGAGCTAAATTTGCTTCGCAAGCTATGAGCGAATTTAATTTAGCTTTTCGGGCAACCGAAAAATTTAGC
>JAHLBL010000454.1 GCA_020625635.1 bacterium | reverse complement strand
GATATTCACCGCAACCCGAACGATAAATGCGTTGTCGGACGACATATTCAACCTACGCTGACAGATATGTTCGGTGAACTGGAAGATAAAGCGGCATCGGCGTTAAAGCAGAAAACACTTAAATCCTGTATGGATATTATGCGGGACAGAATCAATAAGGAGGGAACGAAATGAAAGCTGCAATATTAGAAAAATACGCGAGTGACGGACGGGAGCTTGTTATAAAGGATGTTCCTGTTCCGGAGGTTGGCGACAATGAAGTATTAGTCAACATCAAAGCCGCCGGTGTGAATCCGCTTGACAATATGATTGTACGCGGTGAGGTCAAGCTGATAGTTCCATATAAATTTCCGCTGATTATGGGCAATGAGTTTGCCGGAGTAGTTGAAAAGACCGGCAGCAAAGTTGCCGGATTTAAGAAGGGCGACAGAGTTTACGCGCGTATGCCGCTCGACAAAATCGGAGCGTTTGCGGAGTA
>JAHLBL010000453.1 GCA_020625635.1 bacterium | reverse complement strand
TGGATGGTGCCGATCTCGTTGTTGGCGGTCATGATCGTGACAAGGCAGGTGTCCTCGCGGATGGCGGCTTCCAATTCATCGATCCTGATGATTCCGTTTTCATGAACGGGCAGGAGGGTTATCTCGAAGCCGTTCTTTTCAAGCTTGTTCAGCGTATGGAGGATCGCGTGGTGCTCAAAAGCGCTCGATATAATATGTGTTTTGCCTTGCTTTTTCCCGTTTAACGCGGCGGTCAGAAGCGCCTGATTATCCGCTTCGCTTCCGCCCGAAGTAAAGATGATCTCCCTTGGGCTTGCGTTGATGATCGCGGCGATCTTCTCACGTGCTTCCTCCAGCTTTTCCTTTGCCTTCTGACCGATGATGTATAGGCTCGACGGATTGCCGTAGAAGTTCCGCATACCCTCTGTCATCGCCTCGATAGCCGCCTCGCTCATTTTGGTAGTGGCTGCGTTGTCCGCGTATATTTGCATGATGTCAACTCCTTG
>JAHLBL010000452.1 GCA_020625635.1 bacterium | reverse complement strand
GCCGCCGTTCGGAGCGCCGCCGTTCGGAGGTCCGCCCTGACTGCCGCCGAAATCGCGCTCGGCGGAGGAGCTGACCGCGGGGAGGTTCTTGTATACCGCGATCTGCGCGCCTGTCAGCGCCGTGGCGGCGATGAGTACGCAGAGAATATAGATCACGATCCTGCTCGCGCCTTTGAACGAAGCCCTGAAGCCCTTCTTATTGAAGCCGCTCAAAATCAGATAAGCGATTATCATGGAGAAAATCAGCGCCTCAGCTCCGAAAAGAGTGTATTTCAGCGTGAGGTTTTCTCCCCCGGACTGCCCGTTATGCGGTCCGCGAAAGGAGCTGTCGCCGTTAAAGCCCTTGCCCTGATGATCGTTCTGCGAGTCCGAGCCGCCGTCGGAGTGATGGTGACCGAAGCCGCCCGAGTTGTTTCCGTTCTGATTGTCGTTGTTCGGCATCTGTGGCGGGGTATTGCCCTGCGAATTGTCGGAACCGTTTCCGTT
>JAHLBL010000451.1 GCA_020625635.1 bacterium | reverse complement strand
GTGTTCAGGCCGTCTTAACGGCGCTGAAATCGCGAGAAGCGAAACTTATCACGAGGGTACTATCCCGCTTCAGACACTCCGCGCTGATATCGACTACGGCTTCGCTGAGGCTGACACCACTTACGGTAAGATCGGTATCAAGGTATGGCTCTACAAGGGCGAGGTTCTCAACGAGAACAAAGGCCGTCGTGAGCAGAGGGAGCGCAGAGAGCGCACCGACCGCGGTGAGCGCAAAGAGCGCAGACCTCGTAAGGAAGGGGGCAAAAAATAATGCTGATGCCCAAAAGAGTTAAGTACAGACGTGTTCACAGAGGTCGTATGACAGGCCGTGCACTCCGCGGCAACACTGTAACTTACGGTGATTACGGTCTTCAGGCATTAGAGCCCGCCTGGATTACTTCAAACCAGATAGAGGCAGCCCGTGTCGCCATGACACGTTACTGCAAGCGTGTCGGTAAGGTTTGGATCAAAATCTTCCCCGACAAGCCCGTA
>JAHLBL010000450.1 GCA_020625635.1 bacterium | reverse complement strand
GGCGCAAAGGAACTTATGTGCATTCGTGTTCTCGGCGGTACAAGAAGAAGATACGCCAACATCGGCGACGTAATCGTTGCTTCCGTTAAGAAGGCAGCTCCCGGTGGCGTAGCTAAGAAGGGCGATGTAGTAAAGGCAGTTGTGGTACGTTCCGCTAAGGGCGTTCGCCGCGACGACGGCACATACATCCGCTTCGATGAAAACGCAGCAGTTATTATTAAAGACGACAAGGACCCCAAGGGTACACGTATCTTTGGACCTGTTGCAAGAGAACTCCGTGACAAGGGCTATCTCAAGATTCTTTCCCTTGCTCCGGAAGTACTTTAACGGAGGTGTCACACTATGAATAAAGTTCATGTTAAGACCGGCGACACCGTAATCGTAATAAGCGGTAAGGATAAGGGCAAGAAGGGAACAGTTCTCGCTGTATCTCCCGAGGAGCGCAAGGTTATCGTTGAGAAAGTCAACATGGTTTCCAAGCACGTAAAGCCCA
>JAHLBL010000045.1 GCA_020625635.1 bacterium | reverse complement strand
TGTAAGTAACAATTTAGCTGCCGTGAAACGGCAATTTCGCTATAAACTGTAAGCACAGCATAAAAAAGGGGCTGACCGTTCTGGTCAGCCTCATTTTTGTGAATGCGGTTAATCGGTTGCGGAAGGCGATATAAAATCGGACTATCGGTTGGCAGCATACTGCTGCTGAAGTTCTGCCGAGCCTCGTTACTTACTGCGCCTCAGAAAAATCCTTTGAGCGTTTTTGTACATTATGTTAGCGTAGTCCTCCTCCGACACCTGCCCGCGAAACTCGTTGAAGTATTCCTGATAGAGCGAGCGGTCGCCTGTTTTGTTATGGAGCAGGGTGTCCCTGCCGTCGATCGGGTTGTCCGTGCCGAAGAGGATTTTTTCACTGCCCGCTCTCCTGACAGCCTCGAGCGTGGCGGCGGTATCTACCCAAGTGGTGTCGCCGTACAGGTTCGGCAGCCTGCACAGCAAATCAACAGCCTCCATATGGTCTGTGCCTAAATCCATATGAACCATCACGAAGTTGATGTCGGGGTTTTTCTTTGCCGCGTTGTAGAGGTGTACGGAGCGCGCCTCCTCACAGCCGCCCGTGTGGGAAACCACAGGCAGAGAATATTTGCGCGCCAGCTCGTAAACGGGCGTGAGCTTACTGTCGTCGGGAGCCGTGCGCGAGTGGAACGGATGGAGCTTTATTCCGTAAATAAGCTCCCTGTTCTCGTCGAATACGCGCAGGAACTCCTCGTTTAAATCGAGCTTCATCAGCTTTATCCATATCACCGCTCCGATTTTATCGGGGTTGCGCCGAGCGATGTCGAGAGTGCTTTTCAGCACCCTGAGCTGGGATTTTTGAAGTATGCGCGGTATTGTCATTCCGTTGTGAGCGCACTCGGCAGCCTCGATATTGCTGACGAGCGAAAAATCAATCCCGTACTTCTCCATCGAGTAGAGAAGCTGCTCCTCGGTCATATTAAAGCCTATCATCCTTCCGATGTGGGCGTGGGTGTCTACTATCATATGTTTCACATTATCAACTCCTGAGTAATCCGCGCTTTTCGGCGACGCTTCGCATATCGGCTCTGATCTCCGCGATTTTGCGCTCCAGCCCGCGTCTAAGCGCCTCGTCCTCCCTGATTTTCTCGCTGACGTAGCTGTTGTATCTGCGGTAGTAGCGCGTTATTTCTCTGCTGACGGACAGCGAAAGATCGCTGACGTACTTTTTTACATTATCCTCGTACAGCTCCGAGATTTTCGCGAAGTAGTCGTTCATTGGCTCCTGTACGGCTTCCCTGAGCTCTTCCTTCATCTTTGCGGGGGAAATAAGCGCGATCTTCCTGAACAGCCGCTCGTTCCTGCCCGTTATCACATCAGGCAGGCTGTCGGCAGAGGCTATTTCCACGGCGTCGGCGCGGATGTGCTTCACCCTGATTTCGCCGAGCTCGTCGGGTATCGGAAGCAGCCCGAGCTGACTGTAGGCGGTCTTGAATTCCGTTTTGAAGGCGTCGAGCTGTTCCGTTACAAATCGGCGGAGGATCCGACAGTTGTTCTCCGTGGCGTTGAGGATCTCAGAGCCGTGCCGTCGGCAGAGCTCCGCGAAGCCCTGAGAGGCGAACTGCCTGAGCTCGTTTTTCGTGCGCAGTGAGTCCAGCGCGCTCATTATCATTTGCTTTCGGTTAAAAATCTCGGTGAAAACGGCGTCGGTTATTTCGCGCTGATACGGCGCGGCGGCGGTGTAAAAATCCGCGGCTCTGCTGTTTATCTGAATCGATATGAAAACGCTCATATCGGTGTTTTTCGTGCGCGTCAGAATGTCGTGACGGCGCTGATAGTCCTGTGACAGAATCGGCATACGTTCGCTCAGCTCGTTGTACAAATCCCCGAGCAGAGCTTTAATTTTTTTCGTCTGGGCGTACGCCTTCTTTTGCGCGATAAAGTCGAACAGCTCGCGCTCGCTGCGGATAAACGTGTCGAGCATTTCCCTGCTGCGCTCGTCGGGCTCCTCGCCGTTAACGAGAAAGCGCGTCATTACCGTAGAGGAGTAGGGGAGCACCGGCGGGTTTTCAAGCCCGAACTCAAACTCCGCGGTCTTTCGGACGTATTCTGTCATCCGTCCGCGCTCTTTCGGGCGCAGCAAGTCGATTTTTGTAACGACAAAGGCACAGCGGTCGAGGACGTCCGCGAGGTGTTCCCTGATAAAATTCTTCTGCGATTCGGGCAGCGGTCTTGTGGCGTCAACCAGAATTATCGACGCGTCCGACATTTCGTTTATCGTGCGGATCGTGGTTTCCTCGTGCCAGACCTCGGTCGAGTTTGTCCCCGGGGTGTCGATTATCCGTATGCGCGCGTCCCTGAGATTATCCGAGGGGAACGCCGCGTACAGCCCCTGCGTGTCGGCGGCGTATTCGGGGTTCGAGGAATAACGCCTTATGTATTCGCGCAGATTGTTTTCATCGTCAAATTCAAAACGTTCGAGCCTGCCGTCTCTGTATTTCACTGCAAGCGAAAAAGTCGGCGAGCTGTCCAGAATCGTTGAGGCAACGGTCGTGCCCTGCAAAGCCGCCGACTCCAGCAATTCCCTGCGGATCAGGGCGCTGATAAAGCTGCTTTTCCCGATTGAGAACTCGCCGACTACACTGAGGTTCAGCTTGTCGTCAAGCTGCTTGTATTTAATTATTCCGAGCTGCTCGCGCAGCTTCCGCGCTGAGCTGCTGCCGCTGTCGTACTTGTCGATAAGCGTTTCGGCAAACTCGATCAACGGCGCGAATTTTTCTTTTTCCGTCATAATGGTCAGCCGAGCAGGCTGTAGATAAATTCGTCGGTTTCGCCGACGATCTGTTTCAGCTGCTTCTCGCATTTTTCTAGAGCGAGCTTCTTTTCCGCGGCGCTTTCCCGACCTTTCTCGAGGTCGTCGATAACGCTCTGCATCTGAGCCTTGGCGTCCTTGATTTCGACCTCGACCGACTGTATTACGGTCGTGGCGAGCTGTTCGAATTTCACCTCGGAGGAGCGCACCGTAGCGTCGACCGCGTATTCCTTCTGAGCGTTGAGCTGGCGGATCATTTCGGTTGAAACTCCCTTGCGGACATCCTTCAGAGCAGCGTCCGCGTTTTTAAAGTTCTTGATCAGCTCCGCGATAAGTACATTGCCGAGCGTAAAAGAGTCGAACATTTCTATAATACTCATTATTGCGCTCGAGCTTGCCGAAAGGGCGATCGTGTTGGCGAATTCCTTTGAGATGTCGCGGCTGTCTGCGTGGGCGTAATTAACAGTCTGTGTAAGCTCCGTGTTTCCCACACGTTCCCAGACCTCGCTTTTTATTCCGTCGCTGTACTTCCTCGACACGTCTCTGTTTATGCTGTCGAGCTCCGCGAAAAATAGCTGAACATCATATTCGATAGAGGAGAATATTTCTTCGGATTTCTTCTGAGCAAGGGGTATGAGCTCCTTGTTCTTCCATTCTATCTGCGCCTTTTCGGCACAGCTGCTGACGTGCTCCGCGATTTCTCGCGAGGCGCGTTTTATTTTTTCCTTTGTAGGTATTCTGAGGCTGATGTCGGGCTTGAATTCATCCGCCCATTCGGGAATCTGTCTGCTCAGTCCCGAGACGTTTTCTTTTACGCTGTCGCGGACTTCCCTCATAGCCATTTCTATCTGGAGCTTCAGGCGGTCACGGAACGCCTTGTTGCGTTTGCGAAGATTTTCGAGCCGAGGCTTGACTTCCTCACAGCGTTTTTTCATATCGTCAAGCGACGCTTCGAGCATAGCCGTTCTTTCGGGAATCAGCTTGCCGAGAGCCTCTGTACTCAGTACGCGCTTTATCTCGCGCGCGGGCTGAGACAGCTTTACAACGCCCTTGCCCTGAGTAAGGAAGAGCGAGAGTTTCTTCTCGAGCTGAGGCATACCCGACTCGATGTACAGCTGCTCATCGCCGTCGATTTTCGCGTCCAGCGCGTTCAGCGCCGAAACAAAGAAGAAGCCGTCGTCCCCGAGCTTTGTGTAGCCGTCGAGCTTCATATGAGCATAGTCCTTTATTCCCTGACGCTGGCGCTTGGGGATAATGTCAAACCTGTTTACGACGAAGAACGGGCTGTCGAAGCCGTTTTCGCGGAGGTTGTACTCGACAAAATCCATCTCGTCCTTGCTGCACAGAGCGTCGCTCCTGAGCAGGAAAATAATCGCGTCCGCCTGGGTGAGGTACTCCGTCGTTACCTTTGTCCTCGATTCCGCCTCGTTAAGCCCCGGGGAATCTATGATCTCGACGCCGTTTTTAAGCAGCTCCAGCGGCCAGAAGAGCTCCACCTTTTTGTACGGCGATTCCTTTATCGCTTCCTTCTGGTCTTTGCCTATAGGGATCACGACATAGTCCTCGATCTCGTCGTACGGAATATCCATTGGCGGCACGTTTACCATATCGTAAGCCTGCATATGCTTCAGCGCGCGTTCGGGAATATCGCTGACTCTCGTGTCCTCGTCAAGCTGTTCACGGAAGTGGAGCACCGCGCGCTTTTCGGTGCCGTACTTCACCTCGTTTATCACCGCGGTACAGGGCAGGGCATAGGCGGGGAGGATCTCCTCCCCGAGAAAGGAGTTGATGAACGTGCTCTTTCCGTTTTTGAAGTTGCCGACGATCTGGATCTTGAAGCTGTCGTTTTCGGTTTTTGCCCTGAGCGATTCGAGGCTCTTGCTGAAGTGCTCTACTCCGAGCGGTGCCAGCGCGTCGCAGGCGCGTCTCAGAAGCTCGTTTAGCTTGTCCTGCTTTGCCTTGTACGGGGCGTAGTTTTCGGCGTTTGATATTTGTGTACTGTGCATTTATCTTACCCTGTTGCCTTTATTTTAGTCCTCCGAAACGCTTCTGAACGGTTTCAAAATCGTTTCTCATAGCCGTAAGCTTTTCCTCGGCGTCGGGAGCGCTGTCGCCGTCGCTCTGTTCGATAGCCTCGAGCTGAGCCCTCATCCAGCTTTCCTCCTGCTCTTTTGCGAGCTTTAATATCTCCGAGTATTTGTCGCTGAGCCTTTTGCGGCTGTCGGCGGTCGCCTGCTTTATAACCTCGGGCACATT
Organism: bacterium; assembly: GCA_020625635.1. Taxonomy (GTDB): domain Bacteria; phylum Bacillota; class Clostridia; order Oscillospirales; family Acutalibacteraceae; genus Ruminococcoides. The sequence goes on along the minus strand of JAHLBL010000045.1, from coordinate 5,318 downwards.
CCGCTCGATAGCCTCCTTGAGCGTTTTCTGTTGATTTTCGATTTTGGCTTTAAAAACATTTTCCGATACGAGCGACGAGCCGGTGCTGATTCCGAGGCTGGCAAAAATCGGAGCAACTCCCGCAACCATCGCCAGCGCGTACCCTATTGCGGTTATGGTTGCCGTGCCTATTCGTGCCGCGGCGCGCTGCCTGTTCAAGTCCTTGAGCTTGATGTCCTCGGCAGCGAACAGAGAATCGTCGGCGGGCTGTGAGTCGCCGGCTTCAACGGGAGACGCGCAGATATGCGTCTTGAAGCGCTCGTTCATAGTTCGGTTGAGCCACCTCATATCCTCGCCTATGGTACGGGCGAGATAGCTCTCGGCTGATGAAGAAATACCCATAACCTCCACCTTCAGGCGGTACGGGTAGTCCTCCTTCCACCATACCTGCGGGTTGGAGTTGTGCGATACCTCGTATTGCAGACGCTCGATCACCTTCTTTTGGTTCTGAGCCGTCAGCTCCATAAGTCCGCTGTAGCATTTGTCACAGCGTATTGTCATCTCTGTCCTGAGCTCGTTCCAGATAACGGAAGCGTCGGAGAGCTTTTCCCTGTGCCTGCGAATCAGCTCGCGGCGTTTTTCTTTATCGGCTCTTAGCAGCTCAAGGCGGCTGTCCGTTATGCTGAGAGCGGAGCTGAGTATGGTCCGTATTCTGTCGCAAAATCGGATGTCGGCGAGCTTCGCCCTCTGCGGGTCGCGTGTCCAGCGCTCGAGCTGAGCCCTGATTTTGTCAAGCCCGATGATGTCGTCATAGCTGTTGTCGGGGAATTCGATTTCGTACGGGATAAATACGGGAATATCGCGCTCCCACGATTTAAGCTTACTTTTTATATATTCTACTATGCCCGCGCGCTGCGCGGCGGGTATCTGGTCTAGCTTTGTGATAATAAGCATCAGGTACGGTGTTTTCGGTGTAATAAGGCGCTGCTCTATGAAAACGCGCTCGCTCATACTCATAGGTGAGGTTGCGCTGACGGTGATTATCGCGCCGTCGTCGCTCTGGAGCGCTTCACCCGTGATTTTAACGCGTTCTTCGTCGAGGTCTCCCGCGCCAGGGGTGTCCTCGATTTCGATTCCCGTCGAGCGAAGCCACGGCGAGTTGATTCCTACGAGCGCCACGCCCTTCGGGTCGTTGCCGCTGAAATCAGCCGTAAGTCCGTCCCACGAATCCCTGCGCAGAGGCAGTGCCTGTCTGCGCCTGAGATTTTCGTCATATACAACTATCATTTCCTTCGGGTTGTATCTTATTTTCGTAAGCATAGCCGTTGTGGGAAGGTTCCCCGTCGGGAGGAAGTCCCTGCCTAAAAGCTTGTTTATAAAGGTGCTTTTGCCCTTGCTGAATTCACCAGCTACCGCTACCGTGAAGAACGCGCGCTCCTGCTCCTTTTTCAGCTTTGCGGCGCTTTCCGCGAGCGCTTTCATATCATATTTCAGAAGAAGCGCGGTAAGGTCGTCGAGTATCAGATTCAGCCTTGCGTTTCTTTTCTGTACGGTCGGCGCGGCGGGCTTCGGCGCGGGCGTTCTCACTGCCTCGGGCTTCGGCTTTTGCGCGAGGGTTGGATTTGAAAAGAAATTCGGTTTAGAAACTTTGTTGCCCATAGTATTATCCTAAATATTTATTGTAAAAATCCTTGTCGATAACTCTGTAAATCGGGCGCAGTGACGGCTCAAGCATAATGCCGAGAAGCTCTCTGAAGCGCTCGTCATCCTCGAGGGTGTAGTCCGAGCCGTAGAGCACGGTATCGATGATTTTGTCGTACATCGAAAACAGCAGCGCGCGGCTGTCGTTGTACTGAGACTTTGTCATAGACTTCACAGCCTCGTGGCGAAAATAGCCTATAGGGCGCTCAAAGTCCACCTTCGCGAACACGGGGTTGACGCTGAGGTCCTCGAAGCCGACTATGCTTCTCTCGGGCAGAGTCATTGTGATCAGGTATCTTATCGGATAGACGAGCGTTTTATCTACCTTGCCCGTCATTTTGTATTTCAGAAACGGAACAGTCATACAGAGCCTGTCGTTCTTAACTGCGAGCACGGGATAGCCCGCGGTGTAACCCATCGGAAGACGGCAGTTAAGCACGAAGTCATTTGTTTTCAGCTCTCTGTAAAGCTCCGACATATTTAATTCAACAGACATAATTCACAGCCTTTCCGTCCGCGTTTTCGGCGGACAGCAAAATATCAGAATATTTCAATCATCTGGTTTCCGCCGTCGTCCCAGGCGTCCATAAAGGTGTCGGCGGGTACAAGCTCGCCCTGACCGTTGGGCGTGCCCGAATCGTTCAGAATCACCATCGGGTGCTCGGGGTCGGAGTTATCTATTCCGATAACCTCCACGGCGTGGTTCACTCCGTCGTTCGGAGTGAAAACATCGTCGCTCTCCCCGAACCAGATTTCGTCGGCGTCGATCGAGACTATAACCTTTTCGCCGTTTTCGAGAGCGCGCGTCAGATCGTCCATATCATTGCGGAAGCTCATTTTGTGCTCGATTCCGTAGTGACCGAGAACGTTGCCCATATTGAGGATCGGCGTGCTGCCGTTTTCGTATGTCCAGCCGTTCTTCTCGCAAAGCTGAACGAGGTCGTTTATGTTAAGCTCCTCGCCCGTGATTTCCTCAATCACGAAGAGCTGCGAGTACAGCGCGCATCGGTTTGTGTCGCCCTGATATTCCCAGTGGCTCATATCGGCTGTCGGATTCCCGACGATATCCTCGGGACTGCAGTTGTCGGGGTCGAAATTGCCGTATTCATTATTGGTGACCCCCTCGGCATTGTAAGTGACGTCGACCTCATCAACAGTGCTGAGGTGCAGTTCGTCCGCCATGGGGTTGTAGTCGTATATCTCTACCGTCTCAAAGCTTCCGTCGCCGTCGGCGTCGATGCTCTTAACGTAAGTGTCGTAAACGCCGTCGCCATCCGTATCGACGAGCTGACCGCTGAACATTTCATCGGTGATGCCGTCTCCGTTTTTGTCGATGAACTGCTCGAAGGAGTCCATCATTCCGTTGCCGTCTGTGTCGTACTCTATTGTTATATTGTCGATCACTCCGTCGCCGTCAGTGTCGACCTCGGTTCGGACGCTGTCAAAAATGCCGTCCTGATTGTAATCCTCCGAGGTGATTATCGTGTCGGCTTCTCCGTCGCCGTCGGTGTCAATAAGCTCCGTTACCCTGTCGAATACTCCGTCGTTGTTCGTGTCGATATATACTGTGTTGTTTTCCACGATCCCGTCGTGGTCTTTGTCGTAGGCGACCTCGGTATAGCTGATGTCTCCGTCCTGATAAGAAGCGGCTATCGCGTCGATGATTCCGTCTCCGTCGGTGTCGAGGTGTATTTCATCGGCTATGCCGTCGCCGTCGATATCGACCTCATAGCCTGTGCCGTCCGCGATACCGTCTCCGTTCAGGTCGTATAAATGAAGCTCGGGGGAGCTGCCGCTATCATAATCTGTATCGAACGCGTCGGAAAAGTCGTCGGCAAAATGAGAATGGTCCTCCGCTCCGTCAAGCGCGAACAGGTCGTTGACCATACCGTAAAGATTATCATCCGCCCCGCCGAAGTCGAATTCGCCGATGTCAAGCCCCGCAACCGTGTCGAACTGACCGTCGTCGGTGTCCGCCAGAAACGCGTCGGCGATTCCGTCGCCGTCAAGGTCGATTCCCTCGGGTCCCACAGAGGCTATACCGTCATCGTCAATATCGAAATTAAGGTCAAAATTATCTAACATTCCGATTCCTCCAATCAGTCGTATGCTTATAACAATGATAAGCCGACAGATGTTATGCTTCAAGAAAAATGTAATTATCGGGTTCTGTACTGTAATATTCAGCGGATTGCCGTGTATTTAGCTACCGTCGCGGCGTAGTTGCTTTTGCTTATTTCAACCTCGCTGCCGTTCGGGAAACGCAGGAGCCTGTTCGTCCTGTCGAGGAGAATAACCTCCTCGAGGTTTACTATGTAGCTCTGGTGGCATTTTACGAACGTGTCCTCGGGAAGCAGCGGGAGAAGCTCGCTGAGCTTTCCGTAAAACTCGATAACCTGAGTTTTTGTGTAAAGCGCCACGATCCTGAGCCTGCTCTCGAAGTAGTAGATGTCCGAGAAACTGACGCGTATGAGCTCGCCCTTGTTCTTTACCGTGATGTACGTTTTTGCGCGGTTCTGTTCGTTGCAGGTGTATTTCAGCGCGTCGTATACCTGCCGAAGGTCTGAGGTGTCCGTGATGTAGGCTGTCGGTCTGAATTTAGCCAGCAGCTTAGCGTCAAAATCCGCGGGCACAGTAAATACGACAGAGGCTATGAGATTGCGCTTACGCAGTCCGCCCGCTATTTTAAGACACTCTTCGTTCACTCCGTCGAGCACCAGAATGTCGTAATATTTTATATCCTTGCTTAAATTTTCCCTGACGAGCGACAGGTCGGTGACCTTTGTCAGCTCGCATTTTACGGACGTTTTTTCGAGTATTGCCCTCATTTCCCCGAAGAGGAGAGAAGCGGTCTCCGTGTTCTCGCTGCAAATAACTATTCTCAGCATAATTGACCTCTGTTTTACACAAATATACAATTTATTTTAACATAAATAACAAACTATTTCAATGTTTTTTATGCAAATAGCATAAAGCAACAGGGGAGACTCAGAACAAACGAGCCTCCCCCTTTGATATGGTTGCTGTATTGATAGTTGAAAGTGACAAGTTATAAGCGGCAGGACAATGTGATTTTGAAAGCGTTGTGTTTCGCTTTTCACTTACTGCTTATAACTATTGAATTGCGTTCGTAAATACGGAGCTGCCCTTTTAGTTTTGAGCCGGCTCCGATGAATATAAACTATTACTTTTTTAACTCGATGTCGTTCTTAGCCGAATACGGATTTTTATTCTGCCGTACCGAGTAGGGATTGACATTTTTCTTGACCGGGTCGGGCGAGCTCGAGCTCCATCTCGCGAAGCCGATGAGCGCGAAGCGGATAAGCCCAGCCGCTATCCACGCCGCAAGCGTCAGCCAGAACCAGTATATCGGAAGCCCGACGGTGAAGTGCAGCAGCAGAGTTCCCCACGCGGGAATTGAGCACATCCACGACGAAATCCTGAAAAACAAAAAATAAAAAAGCCCGAATAAGGTTTCGAGAACCCGTTCTCTCCTCATAAATCCTCCTTAACTGTATAGCTGTCTGATAAAGCGAAAGTAAGATTCGCTGTTCTGATTTAACGTTGTATTTCTTGTTCCGTTCCGAAAATTTTAACAAGTCCTTGTTCTCAAACACCTTATCTCAGTAGCCAACTGT
>JAHLBL010000449.1 GCA_020625635.1 bacterium | reverse complement strand
GAAATAGAGTAGAATCACCGCTATTGCAAATGCTAACAGCGGTGATTCTATGTTTTTATTGCAAAAAAAGTCAGTGCTGTTCGCGATTGGCGGCGCGGGCTATGGACTGATTGAAATCCTCTGGCGCGGGAGAACTCACTGGTCTATGGTGCTTACGGGAGGCGGATGCTTTCTCTCGCTGATGGAGCTCTTCCGTAAAACCGCCCGCCTTCCGACCGCGCTGAAATGCGTCGCGGGCAGTGTGGTGATCACAGCCGAGGAATTTGTCTCGGGCTGTATATTCAACCGCGCTCTCGGGCTTAACGTCTGGGATTACTCGAAAAACAAGTTCAATTATAAGGGGCAGATCTGCCTTTTGTACTCAACCCTGTGGGCGTTCCTTTGCTTTCCCGTCCAAAAGCTCTGCGACAGACTGCGAGGTTAAAAAAACGGGCAGACGTTTGTCTGCCCGAAAAAAGTTAAGGCAATACCGCATAATTCAGGTGTGCGGATTGCGTAG
>JAHLBL010000448.1 GCA_020625635.1 bacterium | reverse complement strand
GGCAGCGGTATGTCCGTAATGGAGATGAGCCACCGTTCAAAGTGGTTTGACGACATTATCAAGGACGCTGAGAAAGACCTCCGCGAGCTTATGAACATTCCCGACAACTATAAGGTTCTCTTCCTTCAGGGCGGTGCCAGCCTTCAGTTCGCGGCTATCCCGATGAATCTTATGAAGAACAAGGTCGCCGACTACATCGTTACAGGTCAGTGGGCAAAGAAGGCTTATGCCGAGGCTCAGATCTACGGTAAGGCTAACAAGATTGCCACCAGCGAGGATAAGGTATTCTCCTACATTCCCGACTGCTCCGATCTTCCCATCAGCGAGGACGCTGACTACGTTTATATCTGTGAAAACAACACTATTTACGGTACAAAGTTCCACGAGCTCCCGAACACAAAGGGCAAGCCGCTCGTTTCCGACGTAAGCTCATGCTTCCTTTCGGAGCCCGTTGACGTAAGCAAGTACGGCGTTATCTACGCGGGCGTACAGAAGAACGCCGG
>JAHLBL010000447.1 GCA_020625635.1 bacterium | reverse complement strand
CGCAGATAAGTGCTGACAGTTCGATAACTTTCATAGGCTTTGCGCTCAATTATTTCTTTTTCGTCAGCCGAAACTCTCGCTGACAAAATTAAATTACGTGATGTGTTTGATATAATAATCACCTCCAAAATAATTAAATAATATGGGTATGGGCTTAGCCCGACGTCGTTGCCGCGCCCTCCCGAAAAGGGAGGGCGTAAGACAAAGGCGAAACTGGCAATAACTGACGATCATAAAATCGTCCCAAAGTTATCCCAGCCATAATTTTAGGGGTATGTGTTATTTTTCTGCGGCAACTGAGGCAGATAACAAAATCTTCAGTGTTTATCAGGGCTTCAGAAGTTTTGCTAACTGCGGCACAACTGATGCATTTATAAATTATCTGCGGCAGTGCCACAGTTTGCCACAGAAGTTTTTAACAATCTGCGGCAGAAAAAAGTCAGTATTTATCAAGGCTTAAGTATCCTTGCCTCAGATGCCACAGATAATTTTTATATATCCCCG
>JAHLBL010000446.1 GCA_020625635.1 bacterium | reverse complement strand
GATGATGGGCATTATCCTGATAAATTAGAAGAATTGTACGAACTCGGGTATATTCCCGAAGGATACAAATTATTTGAAAAAAATGTATCTGAAGAAAGTGCAACGTATATCTACAATAGTGAAGAAGATTCATTGATTTTTTCTCAAATAACGAAAACTGCTTTCAAGAGTAACTGGGATAATAAACACTCCGAACAAAAAACAGAAGTGTATAAAAATCAAGAATATTATATTATAAATTATGAAAACGGAGAGAATGTAATTATTTGGGATAGTGGTGAATATATTTTTACTTTATCAGCAAATTTATCGAAAAAAACATTGTTTTCTCTTTGTGATACAATTATAATAGCATCAAAACAGAATGAAAAGAGGGATTAATATGAAAAAACTATTTTTGATTTTGCTTTCTGTTACTATCGTTATTTCTTCGTCGATATTTGGCGCATCGGCAGTGATTGATTATGACTTTTGTGATAACAATGTTATAATTTGTTTAACAGAAGAAGCGACGGAA
>JAHLBL010000445.1 GCA_020625635.1 bacterium | reverse complement strand
GGATACGGGATTGCGGAGATTCCTGAGCGCAAGCTCAATATCCTGCTCCATAACGGGTTTAAGAAGATATCCGCTGACATAAAGCTTAAAAGCCTCAATAGCGTACTGCTCATACGCGGTTGTAATTATGATGTTGATTTCGTGTCTGAGGTCCTGGAGCGACCGAACAAGCTCAATACCGCTCCTGCCTCCAAGGTCTATATCTACAAAGGCGACGTCGATGGTTTCTATTTCAGCGATTTTCATAGCCGACGGATAATCAGCGGCGCTGAAAATCTCGGCGTCATCCGATGCACGTCTTACAACATCAATCATATCCTCACGTGTGAGACGCTCGTCTTCTACAATCAGAAACTTCATCGTTATCCCTTCTTTCAAATTATTTTTTTACAATTACGCGGGAATTATTATTCTCGCGGTGGTGCCCTTTCCTACCTCGCTCTCAATCTCCAGTCTGCCCGAGCACATAAGCTCGAGACGCTGTCGGGTGTTGTTAAGTCCTGTGTGGGTCTGTGAATC
>JAHLBL010000444.1 GCA_020625635.1 bacterium | reverse complement strand
ATCGGACTCGCTTCCGTCGCCGCAGCAAAGGGTTACAGACTTATCATCACTATGCCCGAAACCATGAGCGTTGAGCGCCGTCAGCTGATGAAGGCATACGGTGCCGAGCTTGTTCTCACCGACGGTGCCAAGGGTATGAAGGGTGCTATCGCCAAGGCTGAGGAGCTCTCAAAGGAAATCGAACACAGCTTTATTCCCGGTCAGTTCGTCAATCCCGCAAATCCCGCCGTTCACAAGGCGACAACGGGTCCCGAGATTTGGGAGGATACCGACGGCGAGATTGACTTCCTCGTAGCAGGCGTCGGCACCGGCGGCACCGTAACAGGTACAGGTGAATATCTGAAAGGGCAGAAGCCCGACGTAAAGGTTGTAGCTGTTGAGCCCGAGACCTCTCCCGTTCTCTCCAAGGGCGTCGCAGGCGCGCATAAGATTCAGGGTATCGGCGCGGGCTTCGTTCCTGACGTGCTCAACACCGATGTTTACGACGAGATCATTCCCGTTTCCAACGAGGACGCCTTT
>JAHLBL010000443.1 GCA_020625635.1 bacterium | reverse complement strand
GTTACCATGCGGTTGATGGCGTTGCCGCCGCCTCCGCCGACACCGATCACTTTAATAACAGGCATATACTCACTTTCCATCTCTAATGCAAAAGCCATTTGAACTTCCTCCTTAAGTACAATTACTGCAAATCTATAGATAACACGCAATTAAGCAAAATTACTTACCTTAATAAGGTAACATATTTTTTCTAAAAAGTAAATAAGAATTTTTATTTTTCTACCGAAAAACGAAAAATATTCTTTAAATACAGCCGTTTTTTGTTAATTTGTGTTGTCGGCGAAAAAAAGCCGATTACAAGGTGACAAATTTCGCCCCGCAATATGTCGGATTTTCGTCATCCTTCATCTATGACATAATCGTCAGCGCCGCCGTTTTCGTCAGCTCCGTCGTCGTAGCCGCCGTCGTAATCGCCGCCGTCATCTCCGTTATCGCCGCCGTCATAGGCGCCTTCGTCCCAGCTGTACTGGTCGTCGGGGACGCCGTCGCCGTCGAGGTCGTCGGGAACGCCGTCGCCGTC
>JAHLBL010000442.1 GCA_020625635.1 bacterium | reverse complement strand
TCACCTTAACCGACTTAACAGTTTTATTTTTTATTACAAGCTTTGGTGATGACGACACATTAACAACACAAAAGTGCTTTCCGCCTTTTGAATCTAAGGAAGTAATGATGACGCTCCCTTTTTTTAAGGCAGTAATTTTACCGTCTTTTACAATGGCTATTTTTTTATTGGAAGATTTCCACTTGGTAACAGAAATCTTGTTTGTTTTAATTGTAGTTGTTTTTCCGGATTTAATTTTAACATAATACTTGCTTAACCCGCTGTCTGCTTTGTGAGTATTATAATTGGCTTCTACAAGTTCAAACTCCTCATTCTCTTTCAAAATTTTTACAACCTTAAGAACATTTTCTTGATCATACCTATCCAGCGTTAATAAATAAAAATTAGGTCGGGATTCATCTGACAAGGGCTCAACTTTAATTATCCCCAAATCTGTATCAAAATAGCTTTCATCAATCACAAGCTCACCATTCTCAACCTCTTCCGTCGCTTCTTCTGTTAAACAAATTATAACATTGTTAT
>JAHLBL010000441.1 GCA_020625635.1 bacterium | reverse complement strand
TCTCGGCAAAGTCGGAAAAGTGCTTGTAAAACCGCTCGCCCGAATAGGTAAAGCCTGCCGAGGTTGACAGTCCTGCTCCCGCTCCGATCACAACGGCGTCGGCGTTGTTTAGTTTATCTTTGATTTGCTTGATCTGCTGAGAGTAATTGTCTGTAGATTTGTTTATCTGAATCTTTGAAAACATTGAATATCACCTCAATCTTGTGTTCCTTCTGATATTCTTTAACGGTATTGACTGCGATCTCAGCCGCTTCTTTTTGAGGAAATCCGAAAACTCCCGTTGAGATACAACAGAAAGCGATACTCCTGCAGCCGTTTTCCTCAGCGAGTTTCAGGCAGGAGAGATAACAGCTTTTCAGCAGCTCACAATCCTCTTTTGTCAGAGCGCTGCCGACGATCGGCCCGACAGTGTGAATAATATATTTGCAAGGCAAATTATAGGCAGGCGTGATTTTTGCCTGACCTGTCGGCTCGTCATGCCCCTGCTCGTGCATTATCTCGTTGCAGTCACGCCTGAGCTGGA
>JAHLBL010000440.1 GCA_020625635.1 bacterium | reverse complement strand
GACATTATCATACCCTGACGCTTTCTGTTGCCGCTGCCGAAGGACACAAGCACACGCCTGCCGACCGACAACGACTCCGAGAAAGAGCTGTCCGCGCGGTAGTCAAAAATTTTATCAAAGGAATACGCGGTATTTTCAACCGCGACGCCGACGATAAAATCAGTCATCTTTTTCGGGCTGCATTATGCCGATTTTGTGGTCCTTGATCTCCTCGATCGCGAGAAGCACAGCCTTATCGTCGGTGATGATCTCGTTATCCTCGAAGTCCTGAGTAATCTGTCTCGCTCTCTTGGCTACGCCCATTACGAGCGCGTAGGGACTTGCTTTTCTCTCGAATAAATCGTCAACATTAACCTTTTTCATAATAATTTATTTCTCCTTTTCAGCTGTGAATTATGCTTATAATTTCTTTAGCGGCGCGGTCAACGTCGTCGTTGAGCACCGTGTGTTCGTAATTAAGAATGTATTCCTGCTCGGTCTTAACGGCAGCCAGACGCTTGAGGATGGTCTCCTCGTCCTCCGTT
>JAHLBL010000044.1 GCA_020625635.1 bacterium | reverse complement strand
ACCGACAAAACAGGCGAACTGGTTATAAACGCGTTTGATATGCACCCGATAGAAACCTCTATCCGCTATCAGCTCAAGACGCAGAACATACGCGGTGTGTATTTCAGCAAAAAATATCCGAACCTCCTTTTTGTGGACAAGGACAACGGCGGAAAGTCCGACGCTCTCAACGCGGGTATCAATATCTCGTCCTACCCTCTGTTCACCTGCCTTGACGCCGATTCGCGAGTTGAGAAGGACGCTCTGCTGATGCTCGCGCTCGAATTCATCAAGGATTCGAGAACTGTTGTCGCGGGCGGGATCGTCAGAATCGCGAACGGCTCCAAGATCGTTGACGGAGAGCTCAAAGGCTTTACGATGCCCGAGAAGCTCATCGAAAGATTCCAGATCGTCGAATACTACCGCTCGTTTTTATCGGGACGCGTGTTCTGGAGCGCATCAAACTCGCTGCTTATCGTATCGGGAGCCTTCGGCTTGTTCCGCAAGCAGACTGTTATCGACGTCGGAGGCTATAAGAGGAATACTATCGGAGAGGATATGGAAATCATCGTCCGTATCCACCGATATATGAGAAAAAATAAGATAAAATACAGGGTAAAATTCAACGAGCTTTCGATATGCTGGACGCAGGGTCCGATGTCGATCAACGATATCCGCAGCCAGCGCCGCCGCTGGCAGATAGGACTTATGGATACGCTTATCGCTCACCGCGCCATGACGCTGAATCCGCGTTACGGAATGGTCGGGCTGTTCTCGATGCCCTACAACTGGATCTTCGAGCTGTTAGGCGCCGTGATCGAGACTATAGGATATTTTCTGGTGCCCTTCTCGCTGATTATGGGCGAGCTTAATATGTTCTTCTTCGTTATGTACTTCCTGCTGGCGGTTATGCTTGGCGTTATACTTTCCGAGGGAAGCCTCGTGCTTGAGCAGTACACCCACAGAGCCGCGATGACCGCGAAGCAGAGTATTTCGATTTCGATTTATGCTATTCTCGAGAACTTCGGCTATCGTCAGATGATTTCGATTTTCCGAGTCGAGGGTATCATCAAATACCGTAAGCTTAGGAAAACCTGGGGTAAAATCAAGCGTAAGGAGTTTGAACAATGAAAAAATACGTACTTACGGTCCTCGCTACGCTGCTTGTACTGTTTTTGCTGGCGCAGACCGGAGTTCTGGCTCCGTTCGGAATAAAACAGCTCAGCTTTTTCAGAAGCAAGTACGAAAAGAAAAGCGCGTCGGTTTCGGGAAGCGAGACCTACAACGATAACGCGAATGATCTGAGCTACCGCTTTAAAACCGAGGGTGAAAGCTTTTTTGTATATAAAGGCGGAGAATGGAATAAGCTGTTTATGACGGGCGTGAATATCGGCGCGTCCGAGCCCGCGCTTTTCCCGGGCGACCTTACAATAAGCTACGAAACTTATTTAAGGTGGTTTGAAAAAATCAGCGCTATGAACTGCAACTGTATCCGAGTTTATACGATAATGCGCCCGCAGTTTTACCTCGCGCTGAATGACTTTAATAAAAAGGCGGAGAACCCGCTCTATCTTTTCCAGGGCGTATGGGTAAACGAGGACGATATAGAGCGTCTGGGCGACGTTTATGCCGAGAACGAAAAGATTCTTAATGATTTTAAGAACGACGCGCTTACTGTTGTTGATGTTATACACGGAAAAGCCGTGATCCCCGACTCGCCCGGAAAGGCGTCGGGAACATATCACGCGGACGTTTCAAGGTGGCTTGCGGGCTGGATCATCGGTATCGAGTGGGACCCCAATCTCGTTCTGAACTCCGACAAGCAGCACCCTGAAAAACGAAACTTTGACGGAAAGTATCTCTACACTCAGGCGGCTTCGCCGTTCGAGGCGTTTCTGTGCCGTGTAGGAAACGCGGTCATAAAGCACGAAACAACTAAATACAAGTACCAGACGCCGCTCGCCTTTGCGAACTGGATCACGACCGATCCGCTCAATCATCCTAACGAGCCGCACTATGACGAGGACAAGGCGACTGTCAATACCGAGAATATCAAGTTCAGAAACTTCGGACCGGGAATGTTCGCGTCGTACCATATCTATCCCTACTATCCCGACAGCCTCAATTATCAGGAGGATTACCTGAAGAACCTCAACGAAAAGGGCGAGATCGATACATACTCGGCGTACCTCAAGGATCTGAAGCTCGTTCATACGGTTCCGATCCTTGTCGCGGAGTTCGGTATCCCGACCTCGCGCGGAAAAGGTCACGAGAGCGTTATGGGCTACAATCAGGGGCGCGTCGACGAAAACGCCCAGGGCGCTATGCTGATCGATATGTTTGATTCGATCTACGAAACAGGCTACGCGGGCGGTCTTGTGTTTACATGGCAGGACGAGTGGTTCAAGCGTACATGGAATAACGTAATGTACGATATTGCCGACAGGCGCCCGTTCTGGAGCAATATTCAGACCACCGAGCAGTGCTTCGGAATTATGGCTTTTGACCCCGGAAAGAAGCGCTGTATCTCATACCCTGACGGCGATTTATCCGAATGGGACGGAATCGAACCCGTTTCAAAATCAAAGGAAGGCTCTCTCTATGTTATGAGCGACGAGAGATACGTCTATCTGATGGTGAAAAGCAGCGGCTACGATTTTAACAACGATACGCTCTACATACCCGTCGACACGATTAAAAAGCAGGGCAATAAAGCATCGTCGCAGTATAATCTCAGCTTCGATAAGGGCGCGGATTTTCTGATAAAAATTCACGGCGCGTCGGATTCGCACATATTTGTCGACCGTTATTACGACGCGTTCAACTATTATTTTGTCGAGTCAAGAATGCTGTCCGATTTCATCCCGAAAAAGAACGCCGACAAGAAAAACAGCGGTATGTTTGACGAGATGATGCTGTGCTACGGCTACAATATGAAGATCAAGGGTACAGGTCAGGAGGTTACCGACAAAGCTTACGAAACGGGAAAGCTCCTCTACGGCAACGGCAATCCCGATTCCGACGATTATGTGTCTCTTTCCGACTTCTGTTACTCAAAAGGCGGAGTTGAGATCAGGATCCCGTGGCAGCTTCTGAACGTAATGGACCCCTCCGAGAAGCAGCAGATAGCGGATTTCTGGGAGGAGCAGGTAATTACCTCTCAGGAGTACAAATCCTTCCGCTTCGGATTTGGAGTGCAGAAAAACGAAAACAAGGTTTCCGTCAAGCTTAACGGAGAATACACCTATAAGAGCTGGAAAATACCTACATGGCACGAAAGGCTCAAGCCCGCTTACACCGAGCTTCAACAATATCTCAAAAAGTACAGAAAGGAAAAGCAGTGATAAAAAGGCTGATTGCCGTTTTGCTGATGATCGTTACCGTATTGTCGGCAGCGGCTTGTTCGCCCTCCGAAAACACGGAGAGCAAAATCGATACCATAATTGAATTGCCTGCCGAGAACGGCGTCCGTGTGCCTGTGCGCGCTGACCGAAACGGCTATTTCTACCGCAGAACCGCGGAGAATACGGGCGAGCTCGTATATATCAAGGGTGTGAATATGGGGCTCACGGAGCCGCAGACGGATCTGAATAATCCGAACACGGACTATGAAACCTATTTAACGTGGTTCAAGCAAATCGGAAAAATGAACGCGAATACCGTAAGGGTGTTTACGGTTATGAACCCGAATTTTTACAGAGCTTTTTCCGATTACAATAAAAAACATAAGAAATCTCCTCTGTACCTTATTCAGGGAATATGGTTCAGCGAGGAGCTTATGTACGAGCTGACGGACGCGCTCGAGAGCGACGAGATCCTTATTTCAGCCTTCAAGAAATCCGTAACGGAAACGGTTGATATTGTCCACGGCTCAAGCAATTACACAAACTACGGCGAGTTCAGACCTGCCGTATACGACAGGGATATCTCGGACTATGTATTAGGTTATATTCTCGGTCTGGAATACCCTGCGGCTTTTGTCAATGAGACTAACGCTTCTCATCCCGAAAAGACCAAGTTCGAGGGCAAATACCTTAAAACCTCGGATAACGCCGCTCCGTTCGAGTATTTCCTCTGCGACGTAGGAGAAACGCTGATAAGCTACGAAACCGAGACCTATTCCTGCCAGCTTCCCGTTGCGTTTCTTAACTGGCAGACGCTCGATACGATCCGTCACTCCTCCGAGCCTTACGCGGAAGAGGAGGACTCCCAAAGCGTAAACACCGAGAATATTCTGCCTTCCGAGGAATATACGGCGGGGCTTTTCGCGGCTGTCGACGTTTATCCGTATTATCCCGAGTTTATGAATCACCAGAAGGAATATACGGACTCGGACGACAACTATCTCGCTTATTTACAGGATTTGAAAAAGCAGTATACGGTTCCGCTTCTGATTGCCGAGTACGGTCTTTCCACTACGCGCGGAGTCGCTCATTCGGGAATAAACGGTTATCAGCAGGGAGGCCTTAACGAGCGGCAGCAGGGCGAGCTTGACAAAAAAATGACTGAGGATATTTTTGAGGCGGGCTGCTGCGGCGGACTTCTGTTTTCGTGGCAGGACGAATGGTTCAAAAGAACCTGGAACGCCGAAATGTATTATCCCGATAAGCCCGAAGATCGGACGCGCGACCAGGAGAGCGCTGAGCAGGGCTACGGACTTCTGAGCTTCGATGTGTCCGATACATTTCCCGACGGCGATTCCTCCGAATGGGCAAAGGAAACGGGCGTAGGAAAATCACGGGTATGCGCGCGGTTTGACGCTGATTATATGCACCTGCTTGTTACCTTGCCCGAGGACTTTGATTTTGAAAAAGATAAGTACTACGTTCCGATTCAGATAACGGGGGAGGGGAGCGTATCCGCCGAAAAATACGGTCTCAGCTTCTCCGAATCTGCCGATTATCTGCTTGAAATAAACGGAAAAAACAGCACGCGCCTGCTGTGCGACGCTTACCGCGACATCTTTCACTACAAGTACGCCGTACTGAAGGGCGTGTTCGGCAAAAATAAAAAAACTCCGTACAAGAAAAACAGCGGAGTTTATAACAAAATCTATTCTTACATTTCAAATGAGATGTACCTGCCCGACGAAGACAAAACCGTTGCGCCGCAATACGTCGAAGCAGGCTTGCTGAGATACGGAAACGCGAATCCCGATAGCGAGGACTTCGACTCTCTCGCCGATTTCTGTGTGTCGGACGGCAAGCTCGAGATACGGATTGCGTGGTATCTGCTCGGAGTTAAAAACGCTAAAACAAAGGCGTGTATCGGAGAGTTGAACGGAAGCAAAATCAGCTTTTCAACCTTCGGCTCCGTTAAAATCGGAGCGGGAGAAAAAGGAAGAATAAAGCTTTACGACACAGGCTTCAACGGAGTTGATAAAATAACGATCACTCCGAGGCTGAAGCAGTCGTATAAAATAATGGCTGATGCATTCAAAAACATAGCGATTTTGTAGTCATTCGGAATAAAAGCTTCAGGAATATGATACGCAAAAACCGAATTGATCCGCCGTGTATGATTCATCGTGGCTGCCGCTTATCTATTGACATATTGCATAAATATAAGTATGATAATAATATAATCATTTGGCAAGAACGGAGAGAAGAAGAATGGAAAAATATCAATTCGACGCAAAAGATTTTTCCGAACTCGAGAAGCTTAAAATTCCTTTTGCTATATACCAGTTTATCGACAAAAGAGTTGTTACTGTTCTTATCTCAGACGGCTTTTGCGAGCTGTTTGGATATGACGATAAAGCGGAAGCGTACCACGATATGGACAACAATATGTACAAGGATACCCATCCCGACGATGTTGCCAGAATTGCCGACGAAGCGTTCAGGTTTGCTACCCGGGGAGGTAAGTATGAGGTCGTTTACCGCGCCCGTACAAAGGACGGTCCCGAGTACAAAATAGTTCACGCGCTGGGCGAGCACGTTGTGCGCGACGGCGTCAGGCTTGCGTATGTATGGTACACGGACGAGGGCTCGTATGTAACCGAGAATTCGGAGGTGAGCTCGCTTAACGCGACGTTCAGAAAATCTCTGCACGAGGAAAGCATTATTAAGGCGAGCTATTTTGATTACCTGACAGGACTTCCGAGTATGTCCTACTTCTTTGAGCTCGCGGACGCGGGAAGGAAGAACGCGCTCAGAAACGGCGAAACATCGGCGATCGTATATATGGACTTGTGCGGAATGAAGTACTTCAACCGCAAAAACGGCTTTTCCGAGGGAGACAAGCTCTTAATATCCTTTGCCAATATTCTGAAGAACCACTTCTCAAGCGAGAACTGCAGTCGTTTCGGCTCCGACCACTTCTGTCTTTTTACAACTCACGACGGACTTGAGGAAAAGCTTATCCAGGTGTTCGCCGAACTCGCCGCGTTAAAAGAGGTCAACCCTCTGCCTGTACGCGCGGGAATCTCTCTTGACGAGAGCGGAACTCTCGACATCAGTGCCGAGTGCGACAGAGCCAAATACGCCTGTGACTCGATGCGGAACTCTTTCCTCTCGCGGTTCTGCTATTTCAGCGAGAATATGCTGAAAAAAGCCGAAAAGCATCAATACATAATCAACAACATCGACCGCGCTGTATCTGAAAAATGGATACAGGTATATCACCAGCCGATTATCCGCGCCGCGAACGGAAGAGTTTGCGACGAGGAGGCTCTCGCGCGTTGGATCGACCCTGTTGAGGGATTTATCAGTCCCGCGGAATTTATACCCATTCTCGAGGAAGCGAACCTTATTCACAAGCTCGATCTCTATGTGCTTGAACAGGTTCTCGAAAAAATGAAAATACAAGCTGACGCGGGGCTCTACGTAGTACCCGAGTCAATAAACATTTCACGTGTGGATTTCGATACCTGCGATATCGTTGAGGAGATACGCCAAAGAGTTGACGACGCCGGTATCCCGCGAGGCAGGATCAATATTGAGATTACGGAAAGCATGATCGGAAACGATATGGAGTTTATTAAATCTCAGATCCTGCGCTTTAAAAAGCTCGGCTTCAACATCTGGATGGACGACTTCGGAAGCGGTTATTCCTCGCTCGACGTTCTTCAGTCTCTGCCGTTCGACCTGATTAAGTTCGATATCCGTTTTATGCACGAATTCAACAGCGGCGATAAAAGTAAGATCATTCTTACCGAGCTTATCAGAATGGCTATCGCGCTCGGAATCGACACGATCTGTGAGGGAGTAGAGACGAAAGAACAGGCGGATTTCCTGCGCGAAATAGGCTGTACAATGCTTCAGGGCTATTTTTTCTGCCGTCCTATTCCGCTCGATGAAATTTTGAAACGCTACAAGACGGGTGTGCAGATAGGCTTTGAAAATCCCGAGGAATCCGATTACTACGCCGCGATCGGCAGAGTTAATCTCTACGATCTGGCGATACTTGCCAACGAGGACGAAAAAGCCTTTGAGCATTATTTCAATACCCTTCCCATGGCTATTTTTCAGAGTGATGACGAAAGCTTTACGCTGATACGCTGCAACAATTCCTTCAGCAAGTTTATGGAGAAGAATTACGGCACTTTAGGCGTCGGCGAAAGAATAAAATACATCTTTACCGAGGGTAAGAAAGGCTTTGAATTTCTTAACGCCATCCGCGAATGCGGCAAAAACGGCAACAAGCTGCTTCTTAACGAGGAGCTTGTAAACGGTTCAATGGCTCACGCTTTTCTGAAGAGAATCGCTGAGAATCCCTACAGCGGCACAAAAGCCGTAGCGTTAGCGGTTTTAGCCGTTATGGACAAAGAAAACTCTCCGATCACCTTTACACAGGTAGCGAAAGCGCTTTCCTCGGACTATATCAGTTTATACTATGTGGATCTTAAAAACGACAGGTTCAATGTTTATAAATCAGATCCGCTTGTAGGCGAGCTTGCGGTTGAACAGAGCGGCGAAAACTTCTTTGAGAAAAGCCGCATCGACGCGATGTCTCTTGTATACAAGGACGACAGGGATATGGTTTTATCTTCTTTCACTAAGGAGAATATCCTGCGTTCTATCGCGCTTCGCGGAGCCTTTACGCTTACATACAGACTTAATATCGACAATAAACCGACCTACGTAAGTCTGAAAGCGGTACGTACTAAGCACGATATCGACCATCTCGTTATAGGCGTGAACAACATAGACGCTCATATGCGGCGAAAGAAAGCGCTTGAACGTATGAAGGAGGAGCAAATCACCTACTCGCGCATCGCCGCTTTATCGGGGGACTTTGTTTGCATTTACACTGTGGATCCCGTGACTGACCGATATGTTCAGTACATCGTCAACGAAAAGTACAGCCGCTTAAATCTTCCTAAGCAAGGCGACGATTTCTTCGGCGAATCGTTCAGATTGATCGGGAGCTGTCTGTGTGATGACGATTCAGATATGTTCCGTTCCTGCTGGTCAAAGGAAAACATTCTTAAAGAAATAGAAAGAAACGGTATGTTCAGGTTCCAATACCGATTATTAAATAACGACGTGCTCACCAAGGTATATATGAAGATCGCGCTGGTCGAGGAAAAGGACGGACCGCGGCTTATCGTAGGCGTGACCTATCCCGAAGCGGGGATCTCCGACGAACAGAAAAGCGGAGGTGATAACTGATGTCGTATTCGATTATAGGAATTCTGGCGATTTTTATACACCTCATTATTAACCGCGACGTCCTCTGGCATAAAGAAACCTACAGCTTAGTACCCGCGTTCAAGCAATACCGCGCTTTTATTTTCGGCATAATACTCTTTTGCGTTACGGACGTGTTGTGGGGCTTCTTTGACGAGTACCATCTTATTACCGCCCTTTATATCGTTACGGTACTGTACTTCATCGCTATGATGGCGGGCTTCCTGTTATGGACGAGATATGTTGTCGCTTATATGCACAGCAACAACGTATTTACAAAAATACTCTCGATTTCGGGAGTAACTCTGCTCGGAATGGAGATTGTCGTCCTCATAATCAACTTCTTTGTACCTATCCAGTTCTGGTTCGATTCGGACGGAGTTTATCACGCTGGAAGCGCAAGGTATTTCACCCTTCTATTACAGCTGATTCTGTTTTTGCTTACCTCAATTTTTACCTTTGTAACTAAAGCAAGAACTCCCGAAGCGACAAAACGTCTGCGCCGTACCGTAGGTTACTTCGGTTTAGCTATGGCGCTGCTTATTGTAATGCAGTGGTTCTATCCTATGCTTCCGCTTTACTCGATCGGATATCTGCTCGGCAGTTGTCTGGCGCATACGTTCGTGGTAGAAGACGAAAAAGAGGAGTACCGCAGAACTCTTGAGGATATGCTCAGGAGGGAAAAGCTCCACAAGGAGGCGCTCGGCTCGGCAAAGAAAAAGATATACACCGATCCGCTTACGGGCACGGGCAGCAAGCAGGCTTATATGGACGACGCTCAACGACTTAACCGAAAGATAAAATCGGGCGATGTTAATAAATTCGCTGTCGCTGTATTTGATTTGAACAATTTGAAAAACATCAACGATACAAAAGGTCATGATGTGGGCGATATCTATATTTATAACGCGAGTATGCTTATCAGCGAGTTTTTCAGCCACAGTCCCGTATATAGGATAGGCGGCGATGAATTCGCGGTTATAATACAGGGCGAGGACTACGAAAAACGCAATGCTTTAATGGAGCGATTCAACAATCAGGTGCTCGAAAATAAAGCGACAGGTAAAGTGGTGGTATCCTCGGGAATTGCCGCGTATGATTCGGTCAAGGATGAGAATTATCTTTCTGTTTTTGAGCGAGCTGACAAAAGGATGTATATATGCAAAAAACGACTTAAACAGGCATAAAGGATTGCGGTTTTGATTCCGCGATCTATCATAAAAACACAACACCGTACGGGTTTTATTAAGAATCTGTGCGGTGTTTTTCTATATACTTTATAAATCCTCTTGACAGACTAATAAATATTAGTTATAATCAGACTAATGATTATTAGTCTGCTGCTTTTGATGACTGTATCACAGCAGGAGAAAACACTGCCGCTGAGAGCGGAACGGAATATAATAAGAGAAAACGGAGGAAAGAAAATGAAGATTTTAGTACTGAACGGAAGTCCGAAAAGGGATAAAAGCGACACAATGCACATCACCCGCGCCTTCCTCGACGGTATGAACGCTGTCGCGGAAAACGATGTGCATACGATCAATGTAATTGATAAGCATATCGAATACTGCACAGGCTGTTTTGCCTGTATGCTGAGCGGCGGCGAGTGTATTCATCACGATGATATGCGCGAAATTCTCGAGGAGATACTCGACAGCGACCTGCTTATCTGGAGCTATCCGCTGTATTGCTACGGTATGCCCGCGCCTCTGAAGGCTCTGCTCGACCGCACTCTGCCGCTGTCATCTATGGCGATGCAGAAGGTCGGAGACCGCTACGAGCATGTCGGTCAGGCGGATTTTTCTCACCT
>JAHLBL010000439.1 GCA_020625635.1 bacterium | reverse complement strand
GGAGCAGTTTGCATTTTGTCGGGAATGTTTTTCGGCGGAGTATTCAATTCGGTCATACTGCTTTGGGGTATAATTCTGTTCTCCGTTATTATATGCAAGGCTGAATTCGTCTCAGCGTTGTTCTCGGGATTAATGCTCTCCGTCATTTCAGTTTTTAGTAGTCTGTTATCGGCTTTTATGCTGAACGCCGTCTTTTCGGTGAGCATTAACGAGCTTGAGGACAGCGCGTTTCTTTCCGTCAGCGGAACGACGATTTCTCTCACGTTATTTATAACAGCGTCGTATATTATCCTGCGCTTTACCGACAAAGAGGGAGGCGCTGTTTTCTCCCTGCTGCTTATGCCCTTGTCATCGTTGCTGACCGTGATCACAATAGCTAAGTTATGCCTTTCGAATAAGCTGAATACCGAAATTTCTCTGCTGCTCTGCGCTCTTAATCTTCTGCTTTTGTTCTCAAATATTATAGTTTTTTACGTCCACGACAGCGCGCTCAGAAGCCGCCGTTACGCCGATAAAATCAAAAACGA
>JAHLBL010000438.1 GCA_020625635.1 bacterium | reverse complement strand
GAGAAGTGCGACACACTTATCATCGGCGGCGGTATGGCTTATACATTCCTCAAGGCTCAGGGCATGGAAGTAGGAAAGTCACTTGTTGACGACACCAAGCTCGACTACTGCAAGGAAATGATCGAGAAGGCTGAGAGCCTCGGCAAGAAGCTTCTCCTTCCCGTTGACACAACTATCGCGGCTGACTTCCCGAACCCGATCGACGGTCCCATTGAGGTTTCCGTTGTTGACGTTGACAAGATCCCCGCTGATATGGAAGGTCTTGACATCGGCGTTAAGACTCAGGAGCTCTTTGCCGACGCTGTTAAATCCGCAAAGACCGTTGTATGGAACGGACCTATGGGCGTATTCGAGAACCCGACTCTCGCTGCAGGCACAATCGCGGTCGCTAAGGCTCTCGCAGAGACAGACGCTACAACGATCATCGGCGGCGGCGACAGCGCGGCTGCTGTTATCCAGCTCGGCTTCTCCGATAAGATGAGCCACATTTCCACAGGCGGCGGCGCTTCTCTCGAATATCTCGAGGGTAA
>JAHLBL010000437.1 GCA_020625635.1 bacterium | reverse complement strand
GTAAAGCGCGTTATGAACATCACCGACGTCGGTCACCTCACCTCCGACGCCGACACGGGCGACGACAAGATGGTCGAGGGCGCCAAGCGCGAGCACAAGACGGTAATGGAGATCGCGAAGTTCTACACCGACGCGTTCTTCGAGGACTGTAAGAAGCTCAACATCAAAACTCCCGACGTTGTCGAGCCCGCCACAAACTGCATCGACGACTTTATTAAAATGGTTTCCGAGCTGCTCGAAAAGGGCTATGCGTATGTCGCGGGCGGCAACGTATACTTCGACACCTCTAAGCTCGACGAATACTATGTTTTCGGCAATATGAACGCCGACGACCTGGAGGTCGGTGTGCGCGACGACGTTGAAAGCGACGACAACAAGCGCAACAAGACCGACTTTGTGCTCTGGTTCACTAAGTCGAAGTTCGAGGATCAGGCGCTTAAATGGGACAGCCCCTGGGGCACAGGCTACCCGGGCTGGCACATCGAGTGCTCGTCAATCAGCATAAAGCACCTCGGCGAGTACCTTGACATCCA
>JAHLBL010000436.1 GCA_020625635.1 bacterium | reverse complement strand
GTAGGAGCTGTTGTCGGAGCTACATATCCCGAGATGCTCGGAGAGCTCAGGGCTAAGCTTCCACACACATTCTTCCTCGTACCCGGCTACGGCGCTCAGGGCGGCGGCGCTCAGGACGCGAAGTTCGCCTTTGACGAAAACGGTCTCGGAGCGATCATCAACTCCAGCCGCGGCATTATGTGCGCATGGAAGAAGCAGGACGGCGCAACCGAAAAGGATTTTGCCGCCGCCGCAAGAGCCGAGGCTCTTCGTATGCGCGACGACCTGAGATCCGTAATAAAAAGGTAATAAGGTTATACCGCTCAAATTTATTTGTTAAATTATTGACAAGTATTATTAAAAAGAGTATAATGTAGCGGTATACTGGAAAAATAGGAAAATTATTGGTAATCTATTTTGAAAAGGAGTAATTAAAATGGCAAGAGTTTATAACTTCTCTGCAGGCCCTGCGGTTCTTCCCGAGTCTGTACTTAAAGAAGCCGCTGAGGAAATGCTCGATTACAAGGGCAGCGGTATGTCCGTAATGGAGATGAGCCACCGTTC
>JAHLBL010000435.1 GCA_020625635.1 bacterium | reverse complement strand
AAGCAACAGATAGAGTCCCTTCCGGATATTTATAGGACAGTTATGATTTTGAAATACTATAATGATTTAGATAATAAGGAGATTTCATCTGTATTATCGATTCCTTATGAGACTGTGCGTAAACGAATTTTTCGAGGCAAACAATTATTAATTTCAAGGATAAAGGAGTGCGAGTAATATGGCAGAAGTTAAGGCTTTTGATTTTGATGAAATACTGAGGCAGGCATTTCACGAATATATGGACGAAAAGTTAGGTAGTAACATTTACAGAGATGATGAATTTCAAACGTCTAAGTCATTTGAAAAGAAAATGTCTAAAATGATTAAGTCGGAGCATAATTTTTATCACAAACTCACATTGACCAGAGCAAGAAAAATACTTTGCGTAGCCGCTATTATAATAGCAATATTGTTATCAGCATTGAGTGTTGAAGCTGTAAGGAACTTTGTGGCAAACTTGTTTGTTACACAACATTCTAATCACAATACCTTTATGGCAAATGTAGATGATGGGCATTATCCTGATAAATTAGAAGAATTGTACGA
>JAHLBL010000434.1 GCA_020625635.1 bacterium | reverse complement strand
GACAAGGCTCTCGCGACAGACCAGCGCGAATTCAACTACGAAAATGTCAAGGGAACAGTTGTAGCTCTCTACTGCCCCGACTATATGGGCGGACTCAACACCCCGGGCTGGCACTTCCACTTTATCTCCGACGATAAGGAAAAGGGCGGACACATCCTCGAGCTCGCGTTCGACTCGGCTCAGGCGGAGTACGACATAACTCCCGAATTTGATATGTGCTTGTCCGACAATGATGACTTCCAGAAAATGGAGCTTTCGAAGGATGTAAGTTCAGCCATCAAAAAGGTTGAAACTAACGAGGATTGATTCTAATACCTGACAAAGATATACCTTTGCCAAATTCCCCTTTTAAAAATCCCTGTTAAATGCTTTGGTACGCGTTTAACAGGGATTTTACTTTTATAATGATTCAGGACGTGTAAAATGAAAGGCAGCGCACAAAACGCGGCGCTGCCTCCCGGTTTATCATTTTGCTTATTTATTCATCTGCTTGATCGGGGATCGTCACCTTGACCGTCGTGCCGCCTTCCTCGTGCGGCGTGATCTCCA
>JAHLBL010000433.1 GCA_020625635.1 bacterium | reverse complement strand
TGTAGCTGTTTCTGTAACTGTCTCAGTCTCGATCTCGCCTGTTACGAGAGCAACCTTGTTTGACTTTTTATTAGCGTCAACAGGATTTACTACGTACTCGTCAAGCGCCTTCCAGTTGGCGCCGTCAGCGATATCGGTTGTAATATCAACTGTCTGATTATTGCCGTCGTTGAATATAATTCCTGTAACTGTGGCAGGAACGGTTGCCTTGTAAACCTGAACGCCGTTCTTGTCTACATAAGCCTTTTCCATATCATTTCCGGACCACTCAGGATCAGAAGCAGTTCCCCAGTAGAATACTTTTGCGCTGCCCCAATTCATAGAATCGGTGAAGTAAACTGTAATAGTCTCTGCTTCTGTAGCTGTTTCTGTAACGGTAGCTGTCTCAGTTACGGTCTCTGTGACTGTCTCTGTGGGAATTTCGTCCCATGTACCTGTCATGTTACCGTCTTTGCCGCCATCCCAGCTTGTGATTGTGAAGGTGCCGCCGTCTACTGTTGTCTGGTCTTCGGTCTGGTTCCAGACGTTAGCCCATGCAGCTTCCTTGCCCTT
>JAHLBL010000432.1 GCA_020625635.1 bacterium | reverse complement strand
TATGATAAAAACATGTGGATACAGGCTTGCAATGATATTCAGGCAAGAGATAATCAACCGAAAGACAGGGACGAAGTAAGAGCGTATTACGACAGTGTTAGAGATATTGAGGCAGCAAAACACGGGTATAAGTTGGTGCGTATAATGCACGGTCAAACCGATTTTGATGCACCAAATGCAAAAGAAGTTTTAGCGAACAGTCTGAATATCGTATTAAACAATACTGATAATTCAAATGAATGCAACAAGGAAAAAGAGCAATCAATACAGATAGGGTTATATCTTCAGACAAATGAATACAAGAATTCCCGTTCATTCAAAAAGGATATTTCGTTGGTAAAAGAATCGGATATTGATATTTTTGTTTTGCCTGAGTACGGGTATTTCCCTTTTGTAAAAGAGTTTAACAATTCGGATTTTTCCAAGCAGACGGATATTGAGAATATCTACGCCAAGACATTAGAACTCAGCGCTCAGGTCGGTAAAGCAATTATCATAAACAGTAACGATAAATATGGAAGAATCGTCAGTGTTTACGCTAACGCTTTTGCCTCT
>JAHLBL010000431.1 GCA_020625635.1 bacterium | reverse complement strand
CCGAAGTCCAGACCAAAAATGAAAGAATAAAACATTTTCAAAAGACTTGCAATTTCAGATTTTGTAAGGTAACATACAACAGCTTACATAGCTCGTTGCTGTCACACAAAACGTCACTTCAGTTGCGACACAATCAAAACAACAAACGCGGTTTCCGATTAGAGGGAATCAGGTGCGTTTGTGTTTGCTGTCGTCCTTTCTGACAACGTAAAAGCAATTAACACACCGCCGCTCGGTCAGTGAGCGGCGGTGGTGGTTATTATCAGGCAAAAGTTAAATTGCCGATAATACTATAAGGAGGATACTGCACTCCCCGAAGGGAGTGCAGTTTCCAATGAGAAAATCTTATTTTACTGTAACCTTAACTTTCTTCATCTTGCCGTTGATAGCATAGACGTAGATTGTGCAAGTACCTTTCTTGATACCCTTAATCTTACCGGACTTAGTTACGGTTGCGATTTTCTTGTTAGATGTTCTGTAACGGAACTTAGCTGCGTGGCTTTTCGGAATATGCTTTTTGTTCTTATCCACAAGAGTTACCTTAGCCTTAACCTT
>JAHLBL010000430.1 GCA_020625635.1 bacterium | reverse complement strand
GTCGAGGCTCTTATGAGCTTAGAGCTCCCTGCCGGTGTTGACATCGAGATTAAGTTATAATCGCGAAGCCAACCTACAAGCAGACAGGGTAAATGTCGGGGTGACCCGACCAATAACCTAATAAGGAGGAATAGAAAAATGCAGAAAGCATTAATTGGAAAGAAAATCGGTATGACCCAGATTTTCGACGAAGCAGGCAACGTTGTTCCTGTAACTGTTGTTGAAGCAGGCCCCTGTGCGGTAGTTTGCAAGAAGACAGTTGAAAACGACGGCTACGCAGCTGTACAGCTCGGCTTCGGCGATGTGAAGGCAAGCAAGGTTACTAAGCCTATGGCAGGTCACTTCGCGAAGAACGACGTAGCACCCAAGAAGGTTCTCAAGGAGTTCCGCTTTGACGACACAGACGCTTACAACGTAGGCGACATCGTTAAGGTAGACACATTTGAGGCAGGCAACAAGATCGACGTTACAGGTACCAGCAAGGGTAAAGGTTACGCAGGCGTTATCAAGCGCTGGAACTTCCACAGACTTAAGGAAACCCACGGTACAGGTCCTAACGT
>JAHLBL010000043.1 GCA_020625635.1 bacterium | reverse complement strand
CCCGCGAGCCTCATACCCATCTGGGTATCAACATTATCGCTGATCAGATAATACTTCATAATCAGCCGTTGAGAATAAGGATGGAAATAAGCATACCGTAAAGCGCGATACCTTCACCGAGCGCGACGAAGATAATAGCCTTACCGAAGTTCTTGGGATCCTCGGCAGCCGCGCCGATAGCCGCGGGAGCGCCGTGACCTACCGCAATACCGCCGCCGATACACGCAACGCCTGTTGAGATAGCCGCGCCGAGATACTGCAGTCCCTTTGCGGAAGCGTCAACAACGGGAGCCGAATCGCCTGCCGCGTTAGCGATTATCGGGAAAACAAGACAGAACGAAGCGACCGCTCCGAACGAAACGAGCTGTAAAAGCAGCGAGCGTTTGGCGTTGCCTTTTCTCTTAAAGTTGTTTGTAGCCATTAATACGGATAATACTAAAAGTGTAACAGGTACAATCATAAATAAAGCATTGAATAACATAATTGCCATAGCCTTTCTGCCCACAAATTGTTAATAAAATCCCTGTGCCTTACCGTGGGCGGATAAGGCGCAAACGGAAATTCAGTCGCACGCTGTCCCTGAGGGACAAGCTGAGCGGATTACACATAATATCAGCGCGGACTTAACGCCGAACGTCAATTTCTCACTAAGCTGAGCCTTACGGGCTCGTACGGTCTGCCCTCGCCCGAGTAGAAACGGCTGAACATCTCGTAGTACTCAAGTCTGAGCACCTGAATCGAAACGAGCAGCGCCTCCAGCGCGCACACAAGCGCGTTTCCGATAATGAATACAGGCCAGTAGCCGACAGGTCCCGCGGTATCGCAGAGCGTGAATACGACCTGCATCATACCCGCGTGCACGAGCACGAACGCCGCGACTCTCAGGAAGCTCATTGTATTTGAAACGTAGCTGAGCAGTACCTCGATGCTCTCAAAGAAGTTTTCAAGCACGAAGCCGCCCCAGCTCTCGGGCTTCCAGTCGCTGTCGCCGTTCACAAGCTTGGAGAGCGGTTCTCTGAGGAACACGAGTATGAACGAAACCGCGATCACGATAATATACGGCAGGCTGAACAGGTTGACGTTGAATATCAGCAGACCGACCAGTCCCGCGCATATCATTCCGTAGAACAGCAGTCCGCATAATCCGCCTGTGTCGAACAGCGCTCTGCCCTTGTTTCCCTGACGTATCGAGGTGTAAATATTCAGCATCATCGCTATACACAAAAGCGACATTCCTATTCCGACCGCGACGTATAGGATCGTGTTCGTAAAGGAGGGCGACATTACCTCGATCGGCTTTTCCTCCATATGGAGAATTCCCTTGTACAGCCAGTCCATTCCGTCCTCAAAGCCGAACACGCTGCCGTAGAGTGCTCCGAATATCATACCCGAAAAGCCGCACGGCATAAGGATTTTTCCTATCTGCATTTTTTTCGCGAACCACATTACCGCGCCCGCGATTATTACGCACAGACCGTGGCCTACATCGCCGAACATTATTCCGAACAGCATAAAGTACGTTATCGCGATAAACGCCGTGGGGTCGATTTCCTTATATTTCGGCACGCCGTACATCTCGGTGTAGAACTGGAACGGACGTGTCAGCGGATTGTTCTTCAGCTTTACGGGCGGATTGAGCTTGAGCTCGTCCTTAGCGCTGCTCACGCTGATTTCGACGCTCTCGATTTTCTCGAGCCTTTCCCTGATTCCTTCCGCCTTCTTCTCGGACACCCAGCCCGTAAGTACAAAGCTGTCGCCCTTCTGCATAGCATGGGTTCGGATAGTCAGGTAAAGATTGTACTCCGCCGCCTTTGTGTAGTAGCTGAGGATCTTCTTTTCCTTTTCCTCGGAGAAAGTTTCGATTTTTTCATTGATTTGATTGAGCTTTTCTTTCAGCTTTTCCACGTCCGATTTAAGCCGCTTATAGCGTTTCTCGGGCGCTTCGTCCATCTCGCCGAAGGAGCTCTTCTCAAAGTACAGACGCGAGAACAGTCTCTCCGCCTTGTCGTACATTGTGACGGGCACAAAGTACACCGCCCACATATACGAGCCCTCCTCCATACAGGGGATAAACTCTATATAGTCCATCTTATAATTCTCGGTGCCGAGCTTTTTAAGATTTTCCTTGGGCAGACGACCGAAAACCGCCTTTACATACTCCATCTCGAGAAGCTCCTCGATGTTGGCGTCAACAGACACAAAATGGCTGGTTTCCTCACGCGCGCGCTTGCATTCGTTGTACTCCTCCTGAAGCTCGGCGCGTTTGCTCTCCCATTTCTCTACCTTCTCGGAAAGCCTCTTTGAGTAATCGTCGATTTCGTCGTAATTAGGCTTGAACGTCTTTTTCGTATGTATGTATCTCGGCTCGATAGAGAGTATCCTGAGCGCGCTTAATATGCGCGTCATCGGCTCGCTGAAAATATTCTGCGGCGCCGCTCTGTTGAAGCCTACCATATCGCTGTAGAAGTTGCTGACCTCGTCGGGCTGGAAAGCCTTTGATTTTCCGAGCACTATACACACGTCGTCAAGAGCTTTTTTATGACCTATGATACTGAAAGCCTTGATGTTTTCAACACTCAACTCAAATCACCTCCTTAAAATGGTTTTATATTCAAAAATAAGTAATAATCTAATACACAAGCAAAAGCTCGATAACGCTTTTGTCTACCTTGTACCTCGCGCCCTCGATAATGCAGACGAGGTTGTGGAGCTCTATCTCGCAGAGTATGATGTACGATATCATTACCGTTGAGGGGCTGTCGGAGTAGTACATATTATGCCTTGCCTTCTTGTACTTCACCTTGACCTCGAGCTCGTCGAGATTGTCGTACTCGACCTTATCGATAAGCCGACCGACTCTCGTATCCGCCATAATATCGTAAACCTGCTGTGCGGTCTCCGCGTTGCACATAGCGTCCAGCGTCTCCTTCTTCAGATTGCCGAACGGGATTATATGGCTTCTGATCGTTGCCGGATCGGTGTCATAATATTTCTTTAATCGAATTATATTGAGAAAATTTCTGTAATCAATAACCGTATCGAGGAAGCTTCTCAGCTCCTCGTTCTCGGACTTCTCGCCCATCTTATCGATCGCGCTGTACAGCTCGATATAAAGGTTGATATAAAGCTCGCTCTCGATCTCGGTTATGGGGATCTGCTTATACTCCTCGGAGCTGTACTTACTGAGCACCTTCCCGTAACGCGTATTGCGCACCGCCTCGAGAAACTGGTCGTAGTTCTCGACCTTGGCGAGCGCGTTCAGATCGATCGAGGTCTTTTTAGCGATATGCCTCGGGACGGTGAAGTGATACTTTCTTTCGTCGCGCGAGTTGAGCATGGTAAGGATACGTATGATCTCGTTGATCTCGGTCTTATGCGCCACATACGCCGAGATATCCTCGCCGACGCTCAGCTCGTATCGGCACAGCGTATCGAACTCGTTGATCTGGTACTGCCTGAGCAGGCTCTCGAAAAGTCCTCTGCGCATTCCGCGCTCATTCGCCTCGCCGAACGCGTTTATATAATGTGTATTCTGTTTTAAATACGCCATCACGTCGGGAACGCTCTCACAATTCAGGAGCGCCTTATAGTCCTTCTCCTTCAGGCGTTTCCCGTATTTGGCTTTAGCCCGCGTATAAACTGCATAACTCGTATCCGACATTTTTATATCTCCTCGTCAAGTTCAGTGTGCCTCTGTCTTATAATTCATATCCCCCGAACCGTCGCGCCCTATCAAGTTTGGTACAATGGGTAATGTTCATCTTTTCAGTAAAGCTGAGTTTTCGGGGATGCCTGCTCCTACGCCAGCACATCGCCGACAATCTGATCCACCCAGTTATCGGCATTTGTATTAAACTTCTGAGTAAGGATCTTTATCTGCTTTTCGCTCTCTTCCTTCTTCTTCAGGTACTTTTCCTCGCTCTTCTGCTCGATGATCTTCTTCTGCTCCTCGACCTCCGCCTTAGCGTCGTCCATATATTTCCCGTACACCTTCTCGGATTCTTCGCTTATCTTCGCCTCGTACTCTTCCTTCTGCTTCTCGGTCTCCTCGCTGAAAGCCTTTGCCTGCTCGTCGATTTCAACCAGTTTTTTAATTACATCCTGCATAACCTGAAGCTCCTTTCGGCTGTAATATTACCATATATTCCATTTTGACATATTTTAGTATAGGTACTTTAAAAAACTAAACTATTGTAGCACAACAGCACCGAAAAATCAATACGATTTGACATAATAAAGCGCCGATTGATAAAAAATCAACCGACGCATATAAAACAATTTTTTACTTTAAGGGAACTTACTTAATCACGCTGTTGGTGATGATTCCAGTTTTCTGCACGTTCAGACAGGCGGACGAGACTGCCCGCCGACGCTTTTTTTATCGCATTTAAAAGCGCAGCCCTCACATCCGCAGGAGCACCTTTTACCTTTTTTTCGGCGTATTATAATAAATGTCACCGCTGCCGCGACAGCCGCGACAAGCGCCGCGAGCACAACAATATCCGACAAGCTCACAGTTGACCTCCCGTCATACACAAAACGCAGACCAGATGCGCCAGCGTCGCCGCGATATAAGCGACCATACACTGCCAGACCACAACGCCTGCCGCCCACTTATGTCCGAGCTCGCGCTTAACCGAGGCGATCGCAGCCACGCAGGGCGTATAAAGCAGGCTGAACACGAGAAGCGCGATAGCAGAAGCCGCGGTGATATACGTCTCGATTCCGCCGTTGTAGAGGATCTCCAGCGTCGAAACCACGCTCTCCTTCGCCATAACACCGCTTATAAGCGCGGTGATTATCCTCCAGTCGCCGAGACCGAGCGGAGCAAAAACGGGAGCGAGGAAGCCCGCGACCTGAGCGAGCATACTGTCCTGAGAATTCTCGACCATATTGAACCGGAAATTGAAGTTCTGCAAAAACCACACGATGATCGTGGAAACAAAAATAACGGTAAAGGCTCTCTGGATAAAGTCCTTAGCCTTCTCCCACAAAAGCTGAGCGACATTCTTTACCCCGGGCAGCCGATAATTCGGCAGCTCCATAACGAACGGCACAGCCTCTCCCCTGAAAATCGTTTTCTTATACAGCAGGGCGATCAGCACGCCGACGACGATTCCGAGTATGTACAGACCTGAAATCACAAGCCAGCTGTATTCGCTGAAAAACGCGTTGACAAAAAACGCGTAAATCGGCAGCTTAGCCGTACAGCTCATAAACGGCGTGAGCAGGATCGTCATCTTTCTGTCGCGCTCACTCGGGAGCGTGCGCGTCGCCATAACCGCGGGAACGGTACAGCCGAAGCCGATCAGCATAGGCACGATACTGCGTCCCGAAAGACCGATCCGCCGCAGCAGCTTATCCATAAAGAACGCCACGCGCGCGAGATAGCCGCTGTCCTCCAGAATAGACAGGAACAAAAACAGCACCACGATAATCGGCAGAAAGCTCAGCACGCTGCCTATTCCCGCGAAAATACCGTCCGTTATCAGGCTCGTGAACATCGGATTAACGTTCGAGTTCTCAAGAGCGCCTCGGGTAAGCTCGGTCAAACTGTCGATCCCATCCTCGAGCAGGCTCTGGAGCGTTCCGCCGATAACGCCGAACGTCAGCCAGAAAATCGCGACCATAATCAGAATAAACACAGGAATAGCCGTAAACTTTCCCGTGAGGATCCTGTCGATCCTCGTGCTCCTTATATGCTCCCTGCTCTCCTTCGGCTTTACTACAGTCTGATTACAGACCTTTCTTATAAACGTAAAGCGCATATCCGCTATAGCGGCGTTGCGGTCAAGTCCGCATTCCTTCTCCATCTGGGTTATAACGTGCTCGAGCATTTCGAGCTCGCTCTTCTCGAGCTTAAGCTTGTCAAGCACGAGCTTATCACCCTCAACGACCTTGCTCGCCGCGAAGTGAAGCGGAAGCTCCGCCTCAGCCGCCTTATCCTCGATAAGGTGCCTTACCGCGTGCAGACAGCGGTGAACCGCGCCGCCCTTATCGTCGCTCGCGCAGAAATCCTGACGCAGAGGCTTTTCCTGATAATGCGCGATATGGATCGCGTGCTTGATAAGCTCGTCGACGCCCTGATTCTTTGCTGCCGATATCGGCACGACAGGCACGCCGAGCAGCTCCTCGAGCAGATTCACGTCAACGGAGCCGCCGTTCGAGGTGAGCTCATCCATAATATTGAGCGTGACGACCATCGGAATATCCATCTCCAGAAGCTGCATCGTAAGATACAGGTTGCGCTCGATATTCGTGGCGTCGAGTATATTTATAATCGCCTTCGGCTTCTCGTCAAGCACAAAGCTGCGCGAGACGATCTCCTCGCTCGTGTACGGCGACATCGAGTAAATACCGGGCAAATCGGTGATAAGAGTGTTCTTGTGTCCCTTTATCACGCCGTCCTTCCTGTCGACAGTGACGCCCGGGAAGTTGCCGACGTGCTGGCTCGAGCCCGTGAGCTGATTGAACAGCGTCGTTTTTCCGCAGTTCTGGTTGCCGACCAGCGCGTAAGTGAGGATCTCGTCGTCGGGAAGCGGATTTCCGCTGCCCTTCGGGTGGTATTTTCCTCCCTCGCCGAGACCTGGGTGATGGCTCTTTTTACGCTTATGAACGGGATGCTCGGACTCCTCCGCGAGAGGCTCTACCGCGATTTTCCCCGCGTCCTCCTTACGTAGCGTGAGCTCGTAGCCGTGCAGAGTGAACTGCATAGGATCGCCCATAGGCGCGAGCTTTACGAGCTTGATCTCGGTTCCGGGGATAACGCCCATATCGAGAAAATGCTGTCTGAGCTGTCCCTCTCCGCCGACTAAACGGATAACAGCGGAGCTGCCGACAGCCAATTCACTTAAAAACATACTCATTACCTCTGTATTTACATTTCACAACCGAAATGTTAGTGTTTTCTAACGCTGAAAATTATATCAAACATTATTTACATTGTCAACAAAAACACCGCCTGTCACGCCCATTCAATCGCGGTACTCCATCAATTAAAAATATGTTGTTTTTTCAACAAAATTCAGCCCGCTGATTCGGCGGGCTGAGTTATAAGGAATTCATTCAGTTTTTTCCGTTTTTTCTCTTACTCGTAAAGATAAACAGTACCAGATAAAACACTACACCCCACGCTGCAGGACGAATAATACTGGCAGATGAGAACGCGTATCCGCTGCGTGTGATATATGAGCAATAAACAAAATCAATCAGATTCCATACTCCGACAAATACAGCTAAAAACAATACTCCGTATAAAACCTTTTTTAAAATATCCATGGCTTTTATCTCCTTTAGTCAGTCATTTATGATTGAGGCGGCGGCGAATAAACGCAGGCGTTTACTCTTTTTTCCCGCTCTGTTTTTCAATTCTATCATAAACGGACATTTAAAGCAATAAAAATAACGGAGCATTTTAATTCCTACAAAGAAAATTTAATCGTTTTTTAAAGCAATTGCTGTATGTAATCATCCTTAAAACGATCTCTGACCTTTTCGGCGTAACGCGCGCCCGATTCCGCCAGCTTTCGGATCTGATAAGCTATAACCTCCGACTCTCCGTAAAACGCTTTCAGCTCGCCGAGAACACGCA
Organism: bacterium; assembly: GCA_020625635.1. Lineage (GTDB taxonomy): Bacteria > Bacillota > Clostridia > Oscillospirales > Acutalibacteraceae > Ruminococcoides. The sequence goes on along the minus strand of JAHLBL010000043.1, from coordinate 2,876 downwards.
TACCCGCCGTTCTCAGCGATTCTTTTTCAGCGTTATCGGTGAGCAGAGCTGTGCCGTCGATATCGTACAGCGCGGAATTCTTAAAATTCTCGACGGCTCGGATTTGGTCCGATTCCGAGAGTTTTTTATTATAAGCGCGGAAAATCCACAGCATATACAGCGGCGTATACGAGGACGGGTCAAAGAAATATTCGTTTCCGTGATTCGTTCCCGTGAATAAGCGCTCTCCGTCTTTATAGCCGAGCAGAGTTGTAAACGGAACGTTCTCCCATTTTCCCTCCGACAGCGGGCGCGTTGAAAAGGTCGCGCCGCTTTCGTCCTTCCGATAGTAGAGCGAGTCCCTGAAATTGGTATGCGCGTAGAGAATCTCGCCGTCATAAATCAGCAGGTTGAGCTTGTTCTTCGGCGAGCTGTTCCTGATTATCGTATCGAGCAGCCAAAAGCGCTCTTCAGCCGTCAGCTCACGTCCGAGACGGGCAGTTTCTTTATTTATGCTGTCGACAATATAGAGAAGTATCCGCTCGCTGTCGGTCTCTCCCTTTTGCTGGAAAACAAATTTTCCGATATTGTCGCTCTCGAAAATCGTTCCGTTATGGATCAGCGTCCACATTCTGCCGCTGATATCGACCGATAAAAACGGATGGCAGTTGTCGTATTCCTCGTTGCCGATAGTCGCGAGGCGGATATGGGCAAGCGCGGTTTCAGCCTTTAAAGGTCTTTGGAGCTTTTCTGTCAACAGCTCGCTTTTGTCGGCGCGGCATACCTCTTTTATGATCTCGGTGTTGTATTTATTGAACAGCGCCAGTCCCCAGCCGTTCGGATGTTCCGAGGAGTGGGAATAAAACTGCCGCAAATCATTATTCAGTTCTCGCTTTCTCTCTCCCGAGAAGCCGTAAATTTCGCACATAACTTAACTCCTATATTGAAAAAGAGGCGTTTTCACGCCTCTGTACAATAAACGTATCATTTTCGTCAATTGATCGAGGCTTTTTTAAACACGTAAAACAAGACATCATACAGATGCCGTTCATCATCATATTAATAACGATAATCTTTTTCATAAGAATCAACTCCGAAATTACACACTACGCCTATCTATATAGTAGGTTAATTATATTATATGTTACAGCTTTTGTCAAGTGCTTTTTTAAGCCCGCATAAACGGCGCGGTCAGGGAACAAAAAAGCAGGATGACATCACGTCACCCTGCTCAAAGCATATTAAATTATCAATCCGTGAAAAACTGTGTCCAGTACAGCACACCTCCGCTCTTGTAACAGCCGATACCGATTTTCCCGAACGCAGCGGAAAGTATATTCTTTCTGTGTCCCTCGGAATTCATCCAGCCTTCCACAACCTTTTCGGGCGTCGGATAGCCGTAGGCGATATTTTCCCCCGCCGAGCGGTAGGAAACGCCGAGCTCCTTAGCGGCGGTAAAGCAGGAGCTTCCATCAGGTCTGGTATGGGAGAAGTTTTTTACGATCTCCTTTGCGCGCAGACGCGCGACCTCAGTCACGCCGTTGTTCTGTACAAGCGGCGAAAGTCCGTGGTTTGTCCTTTCGGCGTTAACCAGCCTGAGCACCTCCGCTTCATAGGCAGTGTTGAATGCGGCGTCTGTCTTTGTAGGAGCGACAATCTCCGCGGGCTTTTCAACAGACTTCGCGGGAGCAGTCTGCTTTTTCACAGCAGTCGGCTTCCGAATACTGCAATTCCCGTCGGGACAAAATCCGCCGACGGATTTTATAATATCATTAAGATTGCAATTTTCACCGCAATACTTTTTTAAAAGTTTATCCGCGCTGCCGCAGCTGCCGCCGACGCAAACGACCTTCACCTGAGAACAGGGCTTGATTTCCGCCGCGCCGACAGCCGCAGCAGAGCACGACGTTATTGTTAATGCCGCCATTACAGCGGCGAATATCTTTGATATATGTTTCAAACTATAACCTCCAAACAATAGATATGCGTTAACGCAGTATTATCATAACGCTTCGGGTTATTGTTTTCAACACACAAATAATGGAAGCGCCGGAAAGAACAGCGCTTCCAGTCCGATATGCGCTTCCAATAATAAATCCAAAAAGGTCGGTTGATTATTCATATTCACTATCCTTTCACTTTTGTTTGTGTTCTGATCGTAACAAATAAAAGCAAACCCGTAAAGAATCGCTCCGTCACATCGGCGACACGAAGCGTGTCATTCACGAGTACAAGCGGTTTTAATCCAATCGTCCAAAAAGCGCATTTGCTCATCGGTGTGGAACCAATGCTCGCCGTTTTCCATGACGGTGAGTTTTGCGTTGTGGCTTTTGGCAAATGTCGTTATCGTGTCGGGTGATGTAAGATTATCCCGACTGCCGTAAAGGATATAGGTCGGCACGTTCCATTTGATCGGGTGCTCGCGCACATAACAGAGATACTCCCACGACAAGTCCTCACCGAACGAGGTGCGGATAGTTCCTTTCTCTTTCAGCTCATCCTCTGTGACGTTCGCCCAAGACATCATATCGGTGATCAGCCGCTCCATATCAACGATGGGTGATATGAAATACGCTTTCTCAATCATCGAATCAATATCCGCATTCATTGAGAAAAACGCGCCGAACACGATTCTGCATACGGAGAGCTTCGTGCCGCAGAGCTCCTCAAACACGCCCACCCAGAACGGTTCTTCAAAATATATCGTCAGCTTGGATTCAACCGACTGTTCCATTGACGATCTGAGCGTACTGCTCCTCGGGGATCATCGGCGAGGTGATTTCCTTCAACAGCTCCTCGCTGATCGTGCCGTTTTCGGCGTACTCCTTGCCTGCTTTTTTAATCAGCGCAATACGCGGCTCGGTGACGACCGCCGCCTCGGGCGCGTTGAACATCGG
>JAHLBL010000429.1 GCA_020625635.1 bacterium | reverse complement strand
CAGCAGATGCAGGGCGCTATGATCAAGTCCTACTACGCCGAGAAGGCAGGCATCGATCCCAAGGACATCGTGGTTGTTTCCGTAATGCCCTGTGTTGCCAAGAAGTTTGAGATCACACGTGATGATCAGGGTCGTGACGGTATGCAGGACAACGACATCTCCATCTCAACCCGTGAGCTCGCCAAGATGATCAAGAGAGCAGGTATTCAGTTTACCGAGCTCGAGGACGCGGAGTTCGACCCGATCATGGGTATCGGCTCAGGCGCAGGCACGATCTTCGGCGCGTCGGGCGGTGTTATGGAAGCTGCTCTCAGAACAGTTGCCGACATCCTCACAGGTCAGAATCTCGAGAAGTTCGAGTACACTGAGGTCAGAGGTATGGACGACGTCAAGGAGGCTACCTACAACGTAGCAGGCACCGAGGTAAAGGTTGCCGTTACATCAGGTCTCAAGAACGCCGCTAAGCTTCTCGACCAGATCCGCAAGGGCGAGTCACCCTACCACTTCATTGAGGTAATGTGCTGTCCCGGCGGTTGTATCAACGGCGGCGGTCAGCCGAT
>JAHLBL010000428.1 GCA_020625635.1 bacterium | reverse complement strand
TATATCTGGTAATAGGAGGTGCGAAAATGTCTCGAATTGGAAGAAAACCTATAAATATTCCCGCCGGCGTCGAGGTTAAAGTCGACAACGGTGTCATTGAGGTAAAGGGACCCAAGGGTACACTCGACCTCAAGTACAATCCTGCTATGCAGGTTGAAGTAAACGGCGCAGAGATTAACGTTACACGTCCTAATGACGAAAAAACCAACCGTTCACTTCACGGACTTACCCGCACACTCATCGCGAATATGGTCACAGGCGTTACCGAGGGCTACAGAAAAGAGCTCGAGATTAACGGCGTAGGCTACCGTGTTGAGAAGAAGGGTAAGGAGCTCATCATGAACCTCGGTTATTCTCATAAGGTTATCATTGAGGATACAGAGGATATCACAATTGAGTTTATCAACCCCAACAAAATCGCTATCGTCGGCATTGACAAGCAAAAGGTAGGTCAGTTTGCTGCCGAGGTACGTGAGAAGCGTCCGCCTGAGCCGTATAAGGGTAAGGGTATTAAGTACGCTGACGAACATATCCGCCGCAAGGAAGGCAAAGCCGGTAAGG
>JAHLBL010000427.1 GCA_020625635.1 bacterium | reverse complement strand
AGCAACTTTTCGGTTGCTCTTTTTGTCGTGTCGGTTTTTGATTATTTAGTTTTGTGGAAAACTTTTTATTTTCCTATTGACTTTTAATAGTTAGTCTTTATTCCGAAAATCCTCTGAGCGTTTTTATACATCAGATTATCGTAGTCCTCTTTGCTTAGTTTTTCCCTGAGTTCGTTGAAATACTCCTGATACAGCGAGCGGTCGCCCGTTTTATTATGCAGGAAGGTATCTTTGCCGTCGATTGTGTTATCGGAGCCGAAAATCATTTTCTTACTTCCGTAACGCTTAATCGCCTCCAGCGTCGTGCTCACGGGAACCCAGGTTGTGTCGCCGTAGAGGTTCGGGAGCCTGCCGAGCAAATCGAGCGCCTGAGAGTTATCCGTGCCCAAATCCATATGCACCATAACGAAGTCAACATTCGGGTGAGCCTTGGCGGCATTATAGAGGTGAATCGACATCGCCTCCTCACAGCCTCCCGTATGAGAAACCACGGGCAGAGAGTATTTTTCGCAGAGCTCATAGACGGGCTCGAGCCGTTCATCGTCGGGAGCGACTCTCGAG
>JAHLBL010000426.1 GCA_020625635.1 bacterium | reverse complement strand
CGGCTGGGCTTTGTCTCGCCTACCGAATAGCTCGGGAAGTTGTAGTGATGCATATATCTCTTCTCGGTTTCGCCGTCAAGGCCGTCAAGAAGCTGCTTGTCGGATACAGGACCAAGAGTTGCGATCGTGAGAACCTGAGTCTGTCCGCGGGTGAACAGACCTGAACCGTGAACTCTGGGGAGAACGGCAACCTCGGAAGCGAGAGGACGGATATCGTTCATACCTCTGCCGTCAACACGCTTCTGCTCGTCGAGCAGCCAGCGGCGAACGATAGTCTTCTGTGTCTTATAGAGGCACTCGTCGATCTTAGCCTCAGACTCGGGATAAATCTCGTCAAATTTCTCGTGAACCGCGTCGTAGATGGGCTTGAGACGCTCGTCACGGATATTCTTATCGTCTGTATCGAGGGCGACCTTGATGTCAGCCTCGGAGAAGTTGAAGATTGCCTCGAACATATCGTGGTCAGGCTCGTTGGAGGGATAGCTGAACTTTTCCTTACCGATTTCGGCAACGATGCCGTTGATGAACTCGATAATCTTCTGGTTAGCCTCGTGACCTGCCATAAT
>JAHLBL010000425.1 GCA_020625635.1 bacterium | reverse complement strand
AAGCTTTTTAAGCTTTTTGCATCTGTAAAAGGCGTAATCACCGATGGAATCAACGCCGTTCGGAATTTTTACGCTTTTAAGCTTAGTACAATACTGAAAGCAGTCGTAACTGATTGATTTTACTCTGCAATCAAGCCGCACCGATTCGAGCGCGTTCATATTTTCAAACGCCGACGGCTCAAGCTTGGTTACGTTTTTAGGAACGACAAGCTTCCTGATCCTTTTGTTGTTAAAAAATGTTCCCTGAGAAACTTTCTTCACCGACTTCGGGATCGTAAAACTTTTGCCTGTTTTGTTCGGCGGATAAGAAAGAATCACAGTCCTGTTTTTATTGTAGAGTATTCCGCTTTTTGTTGAAAAATAAGGATTCGAGGGATCAACGCGGATGGATTTCAGGCTTTCAAGGTCGCAGTAAACCATATCGTTATAATATTGACCGTCGCTGTAGAATTTTTTTAAGCCCTTGCCTATAGTAAGCGTCTCAAGCGCGTCGCACCTGTCAAAGGTATCAATGCAAAGGATCTTCACGCCGCTGCCGATTTTCGCGGTTTTAAGGCTTGGACATTTA
>JAHLBL010000424.1 GCA_020625635.1 bacterium | reverse complement strand
TCTCTAAAAGCTCGTTTATGTACTGCTTGCTATAGCATCCGAGCGCTATGCTCTTGATTTTAAGATTCTCAAAAGCCGACAAATTCGGATAAAGCCCCGGGTGTTCAATAAGAACGCCGATTTTTGAGAAGTGCTTTCTTGCCGCGGCTCCCTCGTCTCCGAAAAGCGAGAAGGTACCGCTTGTCGGGTTTGACAGACCGCTGAGCATTCTCATAATAGTTGTCTTGCCCGCACCGTTGCGTCCGATAAGTCCGTAGATCTCGCCCTTACGGATATGGATGTCTATGTCCTTGGCGGCGTCTTTGCTGCCGTAGGTTTTGGTGAGCTTACTGGTCGTCATCAAATATTCCATACATACCTCCAAAATAATCTCATTTTATTATCAAAAACAGATAGATTTGACCGCTGTTCCACACGCGGGGATCTCGGCAAGCGAAAACCGTGTTGTTATTTAACAGCTTCTTGTCGAAATCTGTTGTTTTTCATTAATCCAATCTTTTCCAGAGTATATAATAACATACGCCGTCCAACAAATGTCCAACAAATTGCCGCTGTTTTGGAATAATAAT
>JAHLBL010000423.1 GCA_020625635.1 bacterium | reverse complement strand
CTGTCGATGATCTTTGTCATAACGCCGCCCATTGTCTCAACACCGAGTGAAAGCGGAGTAACGTCGAGAAGGAGAAGTCCGTCGACCTCGCCGCCGAGAACGCCTGCCTGGATGGAAGCGCCGATTGCAACGCACTCGTCGGGGTTGATACCCTTGAAGGGGTCTTTGCCGATAAGCTTCTTAACAGCTTCCTGAACAGCGGGGATTCTTGAGGAACCGCCGACCATCAGAACCTTGTCGATTTCGCTGATGCTTAAGCCTGAGTCGGAGAGAGCGGAGCGAACGGGACCCATTGTAGCCTCTACGAGGTCGGCTGTGAGCTCGTCAAACTTAGCTCTTGTGAGTGTGAGATCCATATGCTTAGGACCTGTAGCGTCCGCTGTGATAAAGGGAAGGTTGATAGCTGTCGATGTAACGCCCGAAAGCTCGATCTTAGCCTTCTCGGCAGCGTCCTTAAGTCTCTGCATAGCCATCTTATCGCCGCTGAGGTCGATGCCCTCGGCTGACTTGAACTGAGCTACCATCCAGTCGATGATTCTCTTGTCGAAGTCGTCGCCGCCGAGGCGGTTGTTACC
>JAHLBL010000422.1 GCA_020625635.1 bacterium | reverse complement strand
TCGTTCTGAGCTGTACCGCGTGTTACGGGGTGCTCGGGGTTGAGGCTTCTTCTTCTGAACGCCTCAACAGCGTCGTGGTCGAGCATCTCGTCGAGATCCTTATAGTCCCAGACCTCGATCTTCTGAATCTCGTGAGAGGTACGGAAGCCGTCGAAGAAGTGCATGAAGGGAACTCTGCCCTTGATGGCTGCGAGGTGGGCTACTGCGGTGAGGTCCATACACTCCTGGGGAGAGTTGGAGCACAGCATTGCAAAACCAGTCTGGCGGCACGCGTAGATATCGGAGTGGTCACCGAAGATAGAGAGAGCGTGTGAGGTAAGAGCACGAGCCGAAACGTGAATAACGCCCGGAAGGAGCTCACCAGCGATTTTGTACATATTCGGGATCATAAGAAGCAGACCCTGTGAAGCGGTGTAGGTGGTAGTTAACGCACCAGCCGCGAGAGAACCGTGAACAGCACCTGCGGCGCCGCCCTCGGACTGCATCTCTGTTACCTGAACAGTGCGTCCGAAAAGGTTCTTTCTGCCGTTAGCCGACTCGTTATCGGTAACGTCAGCCATAACGGAAGAAGGTGTGATAGGATAGAT
>JAHLBL010000421.1 GCA_020625635.1 bacterium | reverse complement strand
GCTCCCGACGCCGAGGTGAAGGATTACGCGCTGGGGACGGAGGCGATCACAGCTATCGAGAATGAAGGACTGATGCCCGATGTTGTGTTCTCGGATATTCGTATGCCGAAGCTTGACGGTCTTCAACTCGCGGTAAGGCTCAAGACGCTCGTCCCCAATACGAAAGTCGTCTTTGTGACCGGCTATAACGAATATGCTCTCGACGCATTTCGTGTCCGCGCTCACGGATATTTGATGAAGCCGGTCGAGCCGGAACATATCAGGCGGGAGCTCGATTATGCGCTGCCGAGACCGGCGCTGTCTTCGGAGAAGCTGCGTGTGCAGTGCTTCGGAAAGTTTGAGGTCTTTTATTGTGGAAAGCCGCTCCAATTTGAACGCCTGCAGACCAAGGAGCTGTTAGCCTACCTGATCGATCAGAACGGCGCGTCCTGCACCTCACAGGAGGTCGCCGCCGTCATCTGGGACGACGAGACGGAGATCAAGGTGCTGACGCACCGCCTGCGTAATCTGGTAGCCGATCTGCGCGCGACCCTCAGGAGGATCGGACAGGAGGATATCATCATTAAGTCCGGCAGGACGATCGCCGTTAACCGGGCGATGATCGA
>JAHLBL010000420.1 GCA_020625635.1 bacterium | reverse complement strand
AGCGGCGATCAGAGCCCTTATGCCTGCGATAATCGCTTTTACGGCGGCGGCTACAGCTTTTGCGGTAGCTTTAGCAGCCTGAACCGAGGCTTTAGCGGTAGCCTTCGCCGCTTGCGCCGTTTTCTTGGCGGCTTTAGCGGAAGCCTTTGCGGATCTCTTTGCGGCTTTTGCTGCCTGTTTAGTTGTTTTGATTGTAGTTTTAGTTCCGCGCTCGGCTGTCTTTATACTGCTCTTAGCTGTCTTAACCGTACTTCGCTGTGCGGTCTTTATTGTTTGCTTTCCTGCGGATTTAGCGGATTGTTTTATGGTTTGCGAGGACTTCTGAGCCGTTCTGATACTATTCTTAGTATTCTGAGTTTTGGTACGGATATTCTGAACCGCGCGCTCGCGTTTGAGCTTTTTAACGCCATCTTTAGCTTTACCGAGGTTTTCTTTTGATTTTTGAAAACTGTCTTTAGCCTTGCTGAAATTATCCTTCGCCTTCTGAACATTTTGCCGCGTGCGGTCAATGCTCTTTCTGCCTTGTTTATCAAACTGTCTGACAGCCGTATCAGCCGCGCTTTTCGTCTTTTGAGATACCTTATCGGTAGCGTATTCTTCAGGGGA
>JAHLBL010000042.1 GCA_020625635.1 bacterium | reverse complement strand
TATTGCTGTATTGATAGTTGAAAGTGATAAGTAATAAGCAACAGGACAATGTTGTTTTTGAAAGAGTTGTGTTTTTCTATACCGCTTTCCGCTTTTCACTTAATACTTATCACTATTGAAATGCATTTGTACATATGGGGCTGCTCTTTTAGTTTCGAGCCAGCCCCATAAATTTGCTTGTGAATTCGGAAACGCTTGACGGCGCGGCGGTTTGTCGGCTATAATTAAGCTGAAAAAATACAGCACAAAGGAGAATCATTGTGAAAACAGACTGCGCGCTCTGCGCTCATTATATATACGACGAGGAGTACGAGTGCTACACCTGCGACGTCAATCTCGACGAGGACGAGTACGCGAGATTCCTCTCCGACTCGGTTCAGGAGTGCCACTACTTCAATCTGTACGACGAGTACAAAATAGTTGAAAAGCAGAACTGACTATTATATCTGCTTTACTATATCGGTCACATAAGCCGTTCCGTCCTCTACCCTGAAGCGGATGTCGTATCCGCCGTAAGCGAAGCCGTAGATCCGCTCGGGATCGCTCTGATAGCCGGGACGCGGGTCGAGCGACAGCACCTCCGTAAGGGTGTTCCGCTGTTCCTCGCTGAACAGCTTCTGCGCCTTCTGCGGAAGCTCGACTTTCAGCGGCTCGCGCGGACCGTATTCGCCCGACGGCGCTTCGGGAGAGCTGTCGGCGTATGAGAGATACGGCTTTATATCGAGGATAGCCGTTCCGCTCATCAGGTCGGCGCCCGACACCGTGAGCACGGGACCTTCCGCGGTCTGCTCAAGCTTAATGAGCTTCACCTTCGTGAGACCAATCGGATTCGGTCGGTTCGGCGAGCGTGTCGCGAACACGCCCATACGCCTGTTTCCGCCGAGCTTCGGCGGACGCACTGTCGGCGACCACGGGCGCTTGCCCATCGACTCAAAAACCCATATAAGCCAGAGGTACTCAAACTCCTCAATACCCCTGAACGCCTCTATGTTTCTGTAATCCTTCTCCATCACTATCCGCGAGATAAGATGCTCGGACATTCCGCTCTGTCTCGGAAGTCCGAATTTGGTGGGGAAGTCGTTGTATATGTGTGCAATCGGATCAAAATTCATAGCTACCTCTGCGGCAATACGCAATCGTATCTGATTGCCTTGCCCTTTACCGAGTAATTTGGTTTTCTGCCCGCGAGAAACCCGCCCTTCAGCGGGCGCTTGATGATGATTTTAGCGGGCTTGGCGTTTAACGCGGCGTTCAACAGCTCTTCTTCATCGGCGCACGGCTGCTCAAGCTTCTGGATGAGCTGCAGCTTTTTGCCGATAAGTCCGCTCTTGCGCCGTGACGGGAACATCGGGTCGAGGTAAATCAGCTCGGGCTGTGACACGGCTGATGATATAAGCTCAACGCTGTTGCCCTCGATAAGCCTCATACGCGCCGCGATTTCCCTGAGAGCGGGATGCTTTTTCGCGCGTCTCAGCGCGTCCCTCAGCAGCGCCGCGATAACCGCGTCGCGCTCGAACATAACGACCTCATAGCCCGCAGCCGCGAGCAAAAGAGAATCCTCCCCCAGACCTGCCGTAGCGTCAACCGCGACAGGATGAGGGGTTTTTGTTTTTGCGATCTTTACGAGCATTTCGTGGCTCAGCCTTCCGTCGCTGATTCGGTGAAGCATCTGCTCAAAATCACCGCGCAGGCTCAGTCCGCCTCCCGTCAGCGACACGCCGCTTTTGTCGATAAGCAAGGTCAGTCCGTCGCCCGCGGCGTCCGTCAGCGGAGCGCCCGTTCGCCGTGCCAGCGCTTCGGCAGCCTCGCGCTGAGCGCCGCTGCCCATACATACCACAAGTTCACTGCCGTGATCCATCGCGTCGCCTCCGTTAGTCCTTTTCCGTTATTGTACCATAAACCGCGCGGGAAATAAAGCGGTAATTCATAATTGCGTATTCCGCGGCATATCCTTTTCAAGAGAATTGAAAGGGGATAACGATATGCTTACAGCTCTGAGTATAGAAAACAGACAGGGAAAGAACGCTTTCGCGCGGCTGTTCAATCTTGTGCGCGGCAATTCCGCCTACGCTTCCATAAACAGCGCGCGCGGCGTCGCGCTCAGGCACGTTCACTACATAAACCGCACGGGAAAGGTCGACTGGAACCGCCTCGGGAGGATAATTGATTCGGGACGGAAGGGGATCCTCTGCTCCGACGAGGTCGTTTTTCCCGAGGATTCGGGCTTCACGCGGTTTGAGAACGGCGAGTTCAAGTCGCGCCTGTGCGTTAACCTCGGGCTGTTCGTCGAGAACAGGCTCGGCGGCAGAGTGCCGCTGGCGTTTTATGACCCGCGCGGCGAGAACACGGCGCTTATAAAGGACGTGGTAAGCTGCTGCGGAGACGTTACCGTAGTCACCGATAACCTTACGCTCTACAACGAGCGCTGCGAGGAACTCACGGGCGAGCTCGGCGCGTCGGTTCACTGCAGCGAGAACCGCGCCCTGCTCGGCAACTGTCCGCTGGTGCTCGCGCCCACGCGGATCAACGGGCTGCTCCCGCTGTCGGACGAGGCTGTCGTCCTTACCTCCGCGCCGCCGACTGTCTGCGTCCACGGGTTCGTGTACTTTGACTACAGCTTCCGTATGCCGAATTTCTTCGACCGCATAAAGCCCGATGACCTTAGCGAGGAGTATTTTGCGGGAGCGCTTTATTCAAGGGCGTACCAGCGCGAGCTCGGCTCGATCGTTCCGACGTCGTGCAGCAACCTGACCTCGAGCCAGACCGCGTCGTCAATCGAGAAATATCTGCTGCGTAAAAACGCTGTTGTATGAAAAATGGGATGGCTCAAAAGTCAAAATGAGCCATCCCTTACTTATATCGCTGTATTGATAGTTAAAAGTTCCGAGCGGGGCAGTCCTTGCACCTGCTGCCGCTGTATCTGTTCTTTATCGCGGCGAAGGACTCGTCGGAGAGCACGTGCTCGATCCTGCACGCGTCCGCCATCGCGGTTTCCGAACTCACGCCGAGGTCGATAAGCCACTGCGAGATGAATACATGGCGCTCGTAGATCTTCTCCGCGATCGCGCGTCCCTCGTCGGTCAGGCTGATATGTCCCTCGGAATTCATATTTATATACCCGTTCTCCCTGAGCTTCTTCATAGCCACGCTGACGCTGGGCTTGCTGAGCTCCATTTTTTTGACTATGTCAATCGAGCGTACGGTACTTTTGGACATACTGAGCACAAGTATTGTCTCAAGATAATCCTCCGCGGATTCTTTAATTCTCAAGGCTGATCACTCCCGATTCTTTTCTGCGAATATAATAACATAAAATTTCCTAAATTACAAATGAAACTTGATATATTCCGTGAAATATTATAGAATAGAGTAAATACACCGAAAGGAAGGATTTTACTATGAGCAATCCAATCGTTACATTTACGCTCAACAGCGGTAAAACAATAAAGGCGGAGCTTTATCCCGAAATCGCTCCCAACACCGTCAACAACTTTATCAGCCTCGTAAAGAAGGGCTACTACGACGGACTTACATTCCACCGCGTGATTTACGGCTTTATGATTCAGGGCGGCTGTCCCGACGGAACAGGTATGGGCGGTCCCGGATATCATATAAAGGGAGAGTTCCTGCAGAACGGCTTCAACAATCCGCTCAGACATACCGAGGGCGTGCTCTCGATGGCGCGTTCGATGATGCCCGACAGCGCTGGCTCGCAGTTCTTTATTATGCACAAGACCTCGCCTCACCTCGATGGTCAGTACGCTGCCTTCGGCAAGGTGATCGAGGGAATGGACGCCGTTAACGAGATCGCAGAGTGCGACACGGACTTCTCCGACAAGCCGCTCGACCCTCAGATTATGGAAAAGGTCGAGGTAGAGACCTTCGGCGTTGACTACCCCGAGCCCGAAAAAGAATGAAAGGATTGATAATATGAAAGTTTTACTCACAGGCGGAGCGGGCTACATCGGCTCGCACACATGCATAGAGCTTATAAAAGCGGGACATACCCCGATTATCGCGGATAACTTCGACAACAGCTGTCCCGAGGTTCTTAACAGGATCAAGGAGATCACGGGACAGGAGGTCAGGCTTTACGAGCTTGACGTCTGCGACGGCGAAGCCGTTGACAGGATGTTCGTGGAAAACGATTTCGACGCGGTTATCCACTTCGCGGGACTCAAGGCTGTAGGCGAGAGCTGTGCCGTTCCGCTGAGATATTACAGGAACAACCTCGACTCTACACTCACTCTTCTCGAGGTTATGAAAAAGTACGGCGTTCAGAACTTTGTTTTCAGCTCCTCAGCGACAGTTTACGGAGTTCCCGAGCGTGTGCCGCTCGTTGAGGGTATGCCGACAGGCTGCACCAACCCCTACGGCTGGACAAAGCTGATGAACGAGCAGATTCTGACTGACGCTTCCGCTGCCGACAGCGGGCTGAGCGTTGTGCTGCTGAGATATTTCAATCCCATCGGCGCTCACGAGAGCGGAAGGATCGGCGAGGACCCGAACGGTATTCCGAATAATCTTATGCCCTATATCACCCAGGTCGCCGCGGGCAAGCTGAAGGAGCTCGGAGTTTTCGGCAACGATTACCCGACTCACGACGGCACGGGCGTGCGCGATTATATCCACGTCGTCGACCTCGCGGTCGCTCACGTTAAGGCGATCGACTACGCCGCGGCGCATAAGGGCACCGAGATCTTCAACATCGGTACGGGTACGGGCTACAGCGTGCTCGATATCGTGAACACTTTTATGCGCGTGAACGACCTCGTGATCCCGTATTCTATCAAGCCCAGACGCCCCGGGGATATCGCCGAGTGCTACGCCGACCCGTCAAAGGCGGCTGAGGTCCTCGGCTGGAAGGCTGAGCGCGGTTTAGAGGAGATGTGCCGCGACAGCTGGAACTGGCAGAGCCATAATAAAAACGGTTACAAATAAGTATATTTCTTTTAAAAAATTATATTTTTAAAAACAAATTTGTTACATACAATAAAATATGTGTAATGGGGCTTGACTTTTTTCCTGATACGAATTATAATGAGCACCTAACCGGTTGATTATCGGTTAGGCAGCATTGAATGAATTGGGTGTGTGACGCGTAAGGGTTTCCCGAACGCAAATTCTTCAGATGTTGCTTTTTGGATGTGTGTGAAAACGGAGGAAAAGTTAATGTTTCAAAAACATATTAAGGCAGTGAGCCTTGTGCTTGTTCTCTGCCTTATTGTAGCAATGTTCGCTATCGTAGCGATTTCAGGCTCGGTAGCAGGCGGCGCGGTGCCCGAGATACTGCTGCTACTCTTTGTAGCCGCGGCATGTATTCCCGTGTTCCTTGCCCACGAAAAGCACGACTGACCACGACCGACTCGGCAACGAGTCGGTTTTCTTATACATCTTGCGTTTTTTAGCGCGATAGTATATAATGTTTACTATCCTTCGGAAAGGGGATATATAAAATGAAAAAAGCTTTAAAAACAGTTTTCGCGGTATTGTTTGCGTCGCTTATCGCGGCGGTCAGCCTTATTCCCGCGTTCGCGGCAAAGGAGAGCCTGAAATTCAACGGAACTCAGGCGAAGGTCGGCGATAAGGTCACCTACACTCTCGAGCTCGGCGGATGCGACGAGCTGATCGAGGGCTTCCAGATGTACGTGTTTTTTGACTCCGAGAAGCTCAAGGTCGTTCCCGACACTCTAAAGTGTCCCGAGATTCCCGCCGCCGTTTTCAACGACGGAGTTGACGGAAAAATTCCCGTCGTATTCTCCAGCGTCAGCGACAAGCTCGATTTCTCAAAGAAAAAGACCTTCCTCACCGTTGATTTTGAGGTGCTTTCTGGCGGAAACACCGACATCACCTATTTTATTACCGAGCTCTACGGCGAGGATATGACCTTCCTTAAAAAGTTCGAATTTACGAATACGATTGAGGTCGACGGAAAGAAGGTTGTCAGGAGCAAGCCTCCCACACTTGTTAAGGACCAGAAAACGGTCGACGCCTATCAGGGCGGCTTTATCAACTACAGCGACGGCAAGGGTGACGAAAACGGCACCGACAGCGCCCATCAGGCTGTAACGGGCGATATGGACAATCCCGACGTTACTCATATCGGCGAGGTCACCGAAGCGGCTACAGAGGTGACAAAGTCAGGCTCCAAGGGCGAATCGGGCGGTTTTCCGCAGTATGTCATCTGGATTGTCGTCGGCATTATCGCGCTCGGAGTAGGCGCTCTTATTGTTGTCAGAACGATATCGGGCAGCAAGGACAAGTGATAATTTATAAATTCTGCTCAAAGTGTTATCTTAATCTTTGTTGAAAATGACGGTTAATTTTGATGTAATTTTTATTGCGAAATTGTAACCGATAATGTATAATATATTCAACAGACTATGTCTAAATTTATTTTTTGGAGGAGATTTATAATGATTAAAAGAATCGTTGCCGTTGCTATAGCGGTTATGATGATCGCGGCTATGGCTGCTGTTTCAGTTTCTGCTGCTTCCACAGCCGATCCCGGCACAGGCGCAGAAGTCAGCAACTCTGCTGGCGCTGACACTGCCAGCGACGCTTCAGGCGCAGGTAATGTTGTTATGTTCGACGCCGGCAAGTGGGGCGCAAACGTTAAGACAGTTTACTGCCACATTTGGGTAAGAGGCGGAGACTCTTTCTGGGGTTGGCAGGCTAAGGCTGAGGCTTGCACAAAGAAGTCCGGCACAGTTTGGCAGTATGACCTTTCCAAGCTCAACAGCTCGACATATGTTGAGGGCGGTCTTAAGTCAGACACAGATTACTGCATCATCTTCAGCGCAGACACAGGTGCTCAGACATACGACCAGACCTTTGGCACTGCCTGCATCGGCGACACAGCTAAAATGACAGGTAAGATGATTGAGAACGCGGTTGACTCCGAGAAGGAAGCTTTTGAGTCCGTATGGTCCACAAACAGCTCCAAGTACGGTCCTCACCTTGCTATTTCCTCAATCGGTAACATCATCGGTTCCGTACTTTGCCCCAATGAGAGCGGCGCAGAGGTTATCGGTGACTGGCTCCCGACTTACTACAACAGCCCCAACGTAAAAGCTACTGATACACTCGCAAAGGCTCTTCCCAAGTTCGGCGTTAAGGACATCCAGGCTGTTTACGCTTACATCCTTTCCAAGGAGACAGACGAAGACACAGACGCTATGCTGAAGATTCTTGAGAATGCTTATGCTAAGGCTTATCCCAACGAGGAGAAGAAGACCATCGATAAGGATAAGGCTGAGGAGCAGAAGGACGCTATCGAGAACGGCGAGGATATCTCTGATATCTCTACCGACGACGGCGGCTCAGACGGCTCAACAGGCGGCGACACCACAGGCGGCTCCGACTCCAGCTACAGCGGCGGCGGTGACAGCTCAGGCTCAGGCTCCGACGGTCAGGAAGATACAATCTTCTTCGTACTCGTTGCAGTTATGCTCGCAGCTGCAGGCGTTATGTTCGTATCCCGCAAGAGAGAGAACTAATCGCTTGTCGATTAACTGAATAATCAAAATCAAGGGGGAGACTCAGAACAACGAGTCTCCCCCTAAATATTTACGCTATATCGATAGTGTAAAGTGACAAGTTATTAGCGGCAAAAATGATGTGTTTTATCAATGCAAAAACGCGGTAATTGCTTTTCACTGAAAACTTATCACTATTGAATTGCATTTGTACATACGGGACTGCTCTTTTGGTTTTGAGCCTGTCCTTTTTTGTTTGCGCGTTTTAGTTTTACGCCTATGATAATTCTGATGTTTAATTCTTTCCGTAAACCTCGGGGCAGATTTCCTCGATCTTTTCCCTGAGCTTCAGGAAGTCGTCGAACGCCGCGGGCTTCTGGTTCGGGTTTCTGAGAATCGCGGCGGGATGGAACATCGGCATCATAAGGACGTTTCCCTTCCGGAAAAACATCCCGTGCTCCTTTGTGATTATCAGATCGGGCTTTATTAGCTTCTGCGCCGAGATTCTGCCGAGACACACGATGATTTTCGGGCGGATGAGCTTGACCTGATTGCGCAGCCAGTCGAGGCACAGCTCCTGCTCCTCGGGTTTGGGGTCGCGGTTGTGCGGAGGGCGGCATTTTACTATATTCGCTATGTAGATATTCTCGTGCCTGTCGAGGTCTACGGCGTTTAGCATTTTGTCGAGCAGCTTTCCGCCGCGTCCGACGAACGGTTCGCCCTGCAGATCCTCGTTTTCGCCTGGACCTTCGCCGATGAACATTACGCGCGCGCTCGTGTTTCCCACGCCGACAACGACGTTGTGACGCGTCTCGCACAGCTCGCATTTGCGGCAGTTCAGGCAGTTTTCTCTCAGTTCTTCAAAATTATCGTACATATTTTTCCCTTTCTTATTGAAATTCGCTTTTATTTGAGTTAAAATATTCTTATCCTAAATAGATTGGTGGTAATTAAAATGAAAGTAATGGTAGAAACTTCAGCTCATCACGTTCACGTTTCACGCGCGGATTTTGAGAAGCTTTTCGGAGCTGACGCTCAGCTCACTAACAAGAAGGACCTTTCTCAGCCCGGTCAGTTCGCTTGCTTTGAGAAGGTTACTGTCGTCGGTCCCAGAGGCGAGATGACTATGTCCATCCTCGGTCCCGAGCGTCCCGACACTCAGGTTGAGATTTCCCTCACCGACGCTCGCAAGCTCGGCATCACCGCTCCCGTTCGCGAGTCAGGCGATATCGAGGGCACACCCGGCTGCAAGCTCATCGGACCCAAGGGCGAGATCGAGATCGAGCGCGGCGTGATCGCGGCTAAGCGTCACATCCACCTCACTCCCGCTGATTCCGAGGAACTCGGACTCAAGGACAAGCAGATCGTTTCCGTTAAGGTCGGCACACCAGGCGAGCGCGAGGTTATCTTCGGCGACGTTATCGTGCGCGTAAGCAAGAACTACTTCAAGGCTATGCACATCGACACCGACGAGAGCAACGCGGCAGGTCTTGCGGGAACAGTTGACGGCGAGATCATCGCGTAAGGCTGTATTTGAATAATCGTAAATCGGGGCGGCTTTAAGCCGCCTCTTTTCTTTACATTACGATTGTGAACAGGATCGAGAAATAGTGGCACAGGCTTCCGAACAGTGTGAAGATGTGCCAGATCGAATGGAAGTACTTTACCTTTTTGATCGCGTAGAAAATAACCCCGACCGTGTAGAAAACGCCGCCGATAACGAGCAGCCACAGGCTCAGCGTATTCATCACGTGCAGGAGCGGACGGATCGCGAAGATTATAACCCAGCCCATAGCTATATAGCACGCCACCGAGGGCTTGCGGAATTTTTCAAGGTCGATGGAGTTGAGCACAATGCCGAGTATCGCGGCTCCCCAGACAACTCCGAACAGAACCCAGCCTATAGCTCCCCTGAGCACGGAAATGGTGATCGGCGTGTACGTGCCCGCTATCAGGAAGAAAATCGTGGTGTGATCCATTATTCGGAAAAAGCTCTTCGCCTTCGGGTTTGTTATAGCGTGATAAAGCGTGCTCATACAGTAGAGGATGATCAGGCTCGCGCCGAAAATCGCGCTGCTCACGACAGCCCACGCGTCGCCGAAAATTGCCGACAGCACTATAAGCACCGCCGTGCCTCCTACGGCGAGTATAGTTCCGACCCCGTGAGTCACCGAGCTGAAAATCTCCTCTCCGAGCGTATATCTTTTAACAGTCATTAAAATCACCTCTGTTTCCTTATTCTATCACTATTTTAATTATGATTCAATATAATAAATCGGTAATTTTCGGAAATACTATCTCTGAGGTGAAGCTTATGATAAATGATAAACAAATGCTGCAGTTTATAATGAAAAACGCCGAGATGGGGTGCAGGGGAATAAACGACGTGAAGCACTATTCCAACACCGCCGAGATCAGCAAGGCGCTCCGCGCGCAGAACGAAGAGTACGGAAACATATATCACAACGCGTTCAGTATGCTGCGCAATATCGGCGCTAAGAGCAGCCACGTAAACCCCTTTGTCGCCTCGATGGCTAAGGCAAAGGCGAGACACGACCTGCGCGGCGACTCCTCGGACTCGTATATCGCGGAGATGATGATACAGGGCAACGTGATGGGCGTGCGTAAAATCGCCCAGCATATCAGGCAGTACGGCGGCAGCAACAAAAGCGTTATGGGGCTTGCCGACAAGCT
Source organism: bacterium (assembly GCA_020625635.1). Lineage (GTDB taxonomy): Bacteria > Bacillota > Clostridia > Oscillospirales > Acutalibacteraceae > Ruminococcoides. The sequence goes on along the minus strand of JAHLBL010000042.1, from coordinate 351 downwards.
GATGAGCACCCAGCAGGCGAATATCGAGGAAATGAAGAGCTTTTTGTAACGCGTCGGCGTCAGGGCGCGGGAGGGCAGAAAAACCGCTCTCCCGCGTAAAATTTTTCTTGACAAAGGGCTGTTATTTTGATACAATATCATATTGTCGGATACTGTGTGATAGTGTAATATCATTATATAAAAAGTGTCCGAAAACGCCGATAAAATGTACGTTTTCTTGTGCATTTTAACTCCGTTTATTTTAGGGGTTTACTACGGTAAAGCTCTTTAAAATAAAAATATCTGAAGAAGGAGGAGAAATATGCCAACATTTAACCAGCTTGTCCGCAAGGGTAGAGAGGTTTCCGAGAA
>JAHLBL010000419.1 GCA_020625635.1 bacterium | reverse complement strand
GGAGAACAGCTTACCGACGCCGCGCTGAGACTTAGCGACGCTGTGAAAACAGCAGACGTCGGGAGACTTGTCACCGATGTGAAAATTAAGTCCATCTGCTTTGACAAAGACTGCTGCGAGGTTTACAGAGATGTCTGCGCGGGGCTCGGTTTCCTTTTGTGTGAGGACAGTGATGAATAATATGATTATTTCAGATAAATCGGACGCGGCGGTATATATAGACGGCGAACAGCTCGTCGGCGTTCTCAGCGTTTCAATCGGCGAATCATACGAATCCAAGTTCCTTTATGAAATGCTTACCGAAGAGCCGTGGCACACAATCCGCGGCAAAAAGCGCGGAACCGTTAAGATGAAAATCTACGGAGATTGTCCCGAGTTTGACGACAGCTTCAGCGTAACGGTTGTCTGCGACGAAAGCCGATATGAATTCGAGGACGCTGTTGTGAAGTCGACGGATTTCAGACTGACACCCGAGGGAAAAGCAGTCACCGAAGTGGTTATCAGCTGTACGGAAGGGAGCTGATACAGTGGACGAAGCTATTTTCGACAACACTTCATCACAGGCACGCGAGCTCAGCGAGCTTTTCGAGCAGGACAGCCGCAGATA
>JAHLBL010000418.1 GCA_020625635.1 bacterium | reverse complement strand
CCGAACACGGAAGTTAAGCCCTGTAGTGCCGAAGATAGTTGCCTGGCGACGGGCTGTGAAAATAGGAAAATGCCAACATCTGATAGTGAGTATTTCTTTATCAAAAAACAGGCGGTATAATAACCGCGCGTCCGTTTGCAAAAATAATAATGGCTTATATAACCAATCGTTTCAATTTATTTTGGAACGGTTGGTTTTTTGTGTTTATAAAAATCGGAGGTGAAAAAAATGAAATTCAATTATTTTACTATTTTATACCGTTCTATTCAAATGATGTTCCGTTTTGGAACAGGGGTTCCAGAATGTCACCCCAATAAAATTACAAAAAAAATATTGTTTTATGTAGTGTTTTTGTTTATAATGTTATTATGGTATATTTGTCTATACTTCGGAAAGGATGTTGATGTAATATGATTTCTTTGTTTATTTCTTTTGCCGTTTTGATTATCGGCTATTTTGTGTACGGAAGAGTGACAGAAAAGATTTTCGCTCCCGATGATCGACAGACGCCTGCTGTCGCTATAAACGACGGCGTAGACTGCGTGCCGATGAAAACGTGGAAGGCGTTCTTGATACAGCTTCTGAATATCGCGGGCACGGGACCGATTTT
>JAHLBL010000417.1 GCA_020625635.1 bacterium | reverse complement strand
GAGAAAGCAGCTGACGGAGATCAGTTTTATTATCGTTATGAGCATACCTATGAGGATTACAAAAGGTATGTCGAGAATCACCCGAATTGCTCTGTGGTGCAGATGGATACTGTTGTAGGAACAAAATCAAGAGGTCAGAGAATACTAACAATGCTTTTTATGAAAACAGGAATCATGCTTATGATTTTGATACCTGACGGGAAAGCAAAGACAGTAGTTGACGTATTTGATTTTCTTTTAAATATTCTCGGAATGGAAGATTTCAGAAGTTTATTTGACGTTATCTTGACAGATAACGGTCCGGAGTTCAGATGGACTGATTATCTGGAATGGGCGCCGGATACAGGAGAACGCCGATGCAGGGTTTTCTATTGCGATCCAATGGCTTCGTGGCAAAAAGCTGAACTCGAAAAAAATCACGAATTTATTCGCTATGTTATTCCGAAAGGGAAAAGTCTCGATGGCTACAACCATAATGATATGACAGTATTGATGAATCATATCAACAGCACCAAAAGGCTGAGCCTGAACGGCAGATGTCCTTATGAAATGGTAGCCGAAGGTGATGAGAGTATGAAACTATTAATGGAATTAATGGGAATGGACACCAT
>JAHLBL010000416.1 GCA_020625635.1 bacterium | reverse complement strand
TTTCGCAGCTTTTTATTGATAAACTTGAGAGTAGCAAATAATAAGAAAACAGTATCGGAACAGATCAGAGCATCGTTTGAGGGATAATGATTTTGCTTGTCTTTTTCTTTGACTTATGATAAGATAATGAGCATAATGCATTTTGGGGGTAAATATTTTGTATCAAATAAAAGGAAAAATTAACTCAAACAATGCTGCGGCATTTGAAAAGGAAATAATGGCTGTACAGCCTACCGAAATCGACGCGGCAAAACTCGAATACATATCAAGCGCCGGTCTGCGCGTGTTGCTAAAACTGGCAAAGGCTGTCGGAGACGTAACCATCAACAATGTAAACTCCGGGGTTTACGAGATTTTTGACGTGACGGGCTTTACTTCAATCTTGAACGTAAAGAAGGCGCTGCGCGAGGTTTCTGTTGACGGCTGTGAGCTGATTGGCGAGGGAGCGAACGGAAAGGTATACCGACTGACAAAGGACGAGATGATCAAGGTGTTTCGCCCGGGCATTTCACTTGATGTTATCGAGCAAGAGCGCGAAAGCTCCCGCAAGGCTTTTCTTTTCGGTGTACCGTGCGCGATCTCATATGATACGGTGCGCTGCGGCGACAGCTA
>JAHLBL010000415.1 GCA_020625635.1 bacterium | reverse complement strand
TTTTACGAGTTTTTTTATATTTTTATATACAATACGTTTTTCATCTGGCGATAAACCGGCAAGAGGTTCATCAAGAACAATAAGCAAGTCATTAAGTTGTGAAACAAAAACTTGAATTAACCTAAGGCGCTGAAACTCACCACCTGATAAGGATGGAATATTCCTGTTCATAAACAGGTGCCCCAAATTTAATTCTGTTGCTTTTTCAGCAAAAGCTTTGATTTGATTTAATGAAAAATCAATCCCGCTACTGTCATATTTTCGCTTAACTTCTGCAGCCCAATCAGTAATTCTTTCAAACGGCATTAAAAGAATTTCACCAATAGAATAGTTACATATTTTATAATTCCGATGAGCGTTGTCAAATTTTTCTCCCCCGCAAAAATCGCAGTTCCTCTCAGAAAAAAAATCGGAGTTTGGTGAAAAGTTCTTTAACATTGGTATTCCTGTCATCGGTCCATAATATTTTGTAGTTCTTGTGGAATAATGATTTGTTATCTTATACTTAATCTTATATTTATTTTCACTTTCACCATAAAGGAGTTTCTTTTTTTGACTGTCAGTAAGATCTTTGAATCTGGCATTTATATCTATTTTTTCATCTTGACAAAAGAGTT
>JAHLBL010000414.1 GCA_020625635.1 bacterium | reverse complement strand
TATTAATTTAGCGTTTCTTGTTTCCATAGTATCACCATAAATATTTTAACATATTCGTAACGAATAGTCAAGAATTTATGCTTATTTACAAAAGGTTTTTCATCATAGACAACTGAGCTGATTTTTGGAGTTATTAACTTCGATTGAGACGGTTATCTTTGATTACAGCGTATCAATTTTTGACATTATATGCTTCCATAATAGATAGGAGCGGATTTATCGGCGACTGAAAAAATCGGCGATAAAAAATCGGCGATAAACACTCGCACGAAACAGGCAATACTTGATTTTATGAAGGGTAAGGATTTTGTAAAAGCGAGTGATGTTGCCGAAGCGATCGATCTTAAATCTTCACGCACAAGAGATTATCTCGGCGAATTAGTAAAAGAAGGTTTAATTATAACCGAGGGCTCTAACCGAAACAGAATATATAAACTGAAAAAATAACCGCTGCTTTCCGGCGGTTATTTTTGGTTACAACATTATATAACTAAATATTCCGAAGTGGGAAAACTTATGATAGACTAAGAAAAATATTCCTATTTCGGAATATTTGTTGAGCAGTCGATTATATTACATATGAAAAAAGGCGATAATGAAAAACAGTTGTTTTTCAGACAATA
>JAHLBL010000413.1 GCA_020625635.1 bacterium | reverse complement strand
GTTTGACGCAGTATTAGCGGAAATATGTCCGTCTAAACCGGTTCGGGTTCGAGTTCTTCTGCCCTAAGACCACCGATACGATTTTCCACGGCATTGCTGTGGTGTTCTTTTTCTTCACGCTCATCATTCCTCCGTTTTAATGCCGGTGTAAATCCGGTTTTGCCTATACAGATTTATTGTATCATACGAGGCGCACACAAACGTCACACTTTTTTCTTTATCGGAATTAATACGGTGTTCAGAGAAAAAAATTTCAAAAAGAAAGCGATACCGCGTAAGTCAAATACACGATATCGCCAAAACGATGAGAATGCGTTATTCTTAAATCACTGAAAAGCGCGCGCATAGCGTATAGCGTATTTTCAGAATAAATCAGGTCGTAAAACCTAACGATCTTTTTATTATTTTTCTTTACTCTGTCTGCAATCTCAACAAACGGATGAAATCACTCAAAACGCGAGGGCATCGCAAAATGGACTTAGCAAATGCCTTAAACAAGCCATTCCTCGCGCTTAGTCGACTTTCACGCGCCTCGTTATTATTACTGACGCCACTTACGACGTACAATAGTCGACTGCGACAAACGGCTTTACAATTGAAACAGTCCGCTCTGCGGGCTGATGTATAGCGTCGGGGTT
>JAHLBL010000412.1 GCA_020625635.1 bacterium | reverse complement strand
TCGTTTCATATTTTCCTTTCAAATATAATGGGACAGCTACCAATTGATAGTTGTCCCAAATTCTTATAAATCATTGTTTAATAAAAAGTCTGCGATGTGCATAGTCTTTATACCTTCGTAATTTCCTCCCGCAAAATCATTTGCCGTAAGTACATACTTTGGATAATTGTCGCGTATCTCAAGCAAGCGCTCATACTCACGTTTTTCGGTTTTGTCGGAGTTTATCTCCTGTGTAACCTGAACATAGATTTTCTCGTTTTGTCGTGTAGCTATAAAGTCGATTTCACCTGTTCCTAACTTTCCGACATTTACTGTATAACCTCTGCGACACAGTTCAAGATACACAACATTTTCAAGACTTGAAGCGACGGTATCGGAATTATATCCCAAAACGCTGTACCTGAACGATGTATCGGCGAGATAGAACTTTTCCTGTGTTTTTAAAAGCTCTTTTCCCTGAATATCAAAACGCGAGCAGCGATGTAGAATATACGCTTTTTCAAGCTTTTCAAGATAGCTGTAAACCGTTTCATTGTCAATCTTTCTCTTTTCGGCTTTCAGGTAATCCGAAATAGACTTTGCGGAAAAGCTGTTGCCTACATTGTTGAAGGTAAACTTAACAATACGCTCAAGCTGATCAACCTTTCT
>JAHLBL010000411.1 GCA_020625635.1 bacterium | reverse complement strand
AGTATTGGATGTTTGGTCAGCAGAACCGATTCGTGTCCAGTTTCCGCTTCCAATCTTCACGTAAAAGGTATACTTTTTTGTGCCCGCAAAATCTCCGCCCGTACTTGCAGTTAAGGTGTAAGAAGTACCTGAAGTCCATGGACCTGCAACTGCTGAAACAGAAGCAGAGATATCAGTTAACGCCTCGTTTGTATACCAAACGTCTGCGTTTTCGCTGTAATTACCGTCAAAATACACCCTGATTTTGTGAAATTCGCTGTCACCGCTTAGCCATGTCGGTCTAAATACAAAGCAATTGTTCGCTTCACCTTTTTTTGTTTGTTTTTTGTTATAGTCAGTGTTTATTTCAACGCCATTTGAATTAGCGCCTAAGTTGGTTGAATTAGCGTTAAACTTAAAGTAAAAATCTGCGTCCCCGTTTTTAAAATAATAATCCTGATAATATGTTTGAGCGTGATCAAGTGTCATGGCATGCCACGTTGAATATGTGTCCAAATCGTGATAAATGCCGGGATTAGTCCACGCGTTCGCAGTAATGTTTCCTACAATAATACAAGAAACAACTATAAGCGCGGACATAACTACCGCCAATGTTCTCTTAGACGCTCGCCTTATCTTTGTTTTCATAAATTTACCTCCATTCTGCGGGGGT
>JAHLBL010000410.1 GCA_020625635.1 bacterium | reverse complement strand
GAACCGCGGACTGTCGGGCGCCAACCCATATTTCTCTTACGTCCAGCCTTACCGATCTTGACATTCTCGTGGTCGGTGTTACCAACCTGACCGATTGTCGCCATGCAGCTCTCGGGGACGTTGCGAAGCTCTGAGGAAGGAAGTCTTAAAAGTGCGAGACCGTTCTCCTTAGCCATGAGCTGAGCCATGTTGCCGGCGGAGCGGGCGAGCTGAGCGCCTCTTCCGGGATAGAGCTCGATGTTGTGGATAAATGTACCTACGGGGATGTTCTTGAGGGGAAGCGCGTTACCGGGGAGAATGTCCGCGTGGGGACCAGCCTCGATAATGTGACCTACCTTAAGACCATCGGGGGCAATAATATATGCTTTGTCGCCGTCCTCGTACTCAACGAGAGCGATGAAAGCGGAACGGTTGGGATCGTACTCGATGGAAGCGACCTTACCCTTAACGTCAAATTTCTGACGCTTGAAATCAATAATACGGTACTTTCTGCGGTTACCGCCGCCGCGATGGCGAACGGTGATTCTGCCGTAGCTGTTACGGCCCGAATGCTTCTTTAACGGAGCAAGAAGGCTTTTTTCGGGAGCAACCTTTGAAAGACCGGAGTAGTCGGTAACCGAACGGTTTCTCATAGAGTTAATCGTCGGCTTATA
>JAHLBL010000041.1 GCA_020625635.1 bacterium | reverse complement strand
ATGGCAGGCGGTATGCTCAATATGTCTCAGGGTGTCACATTTGTTCTCGCGGGAGAGGAAATGGGACGTTCAAAGGATAACGATGCGAACAGCTACAAGTCCGCCGCTACACTTAATATGATCGACTGGAGCCTCGCTCAGAGCAACGCCGACATCGTTTCCTACTACGCAGGAATGCGTGAGATCCGTTCGCACTTCACCGCTCTTACAGTCGATGAGCGCAAGGGCTTCAGCTTTACCGATACTCCCGTCAATCCCACATACAACGGTCAGACTCTCACAAACTGCGAGGGCTACGCCGCAGTATGGACAAACCCGACAGAGGGCGAGTGGGATAAGCTTGCTGTTATCGTAAACAATCAGGACAAGGAACTTGTTTACACACTTGACAACGCAGTTAAGGATTGGGTTGTTATTGCCGACGACCAGCAGGCGGGCGTTACTAAGCTTGCCGAAGTTAAAAACGGCGAATTCAAGCTTCCCGCAATGTCTATGATCGTTGCTGTTGATAAGACAAGCTTTGATGCTGTCAAGGTTACAAGCAAGCGCGGCTGCAGCGTTAAGGTCAAGGCTATCAACGAGATCAATAATTCCGTAATTGACGAGTATACAATTACAGGACTTAAGGGCGACGCTTACGTTGTTTCCGAGCCTGCTGTAGGCACTGAGTATGAGCTCGTCCGCAAGGAAGGCAATCTTTCTGGCGTATTCGCTGATGATACTCAGGAAGTTGTTTTGTACTACAGCTACTATGCTCCCGAGTCCGTAAAGGGCGCTGACCTTGACGGCAACGGCAAAGTAAACATCAATGACGCTACTTATATCCAGAAGGCGATCGCTGGTAAGATTACTCTTACCGACGCTCAGAAAAAGCTGGCCGACACGAATCTCGACGGAGACGTTAACATCAACGATGTTACAATGATCCAGAAGTACCTCGCTCACTTCTCAGTAGCTACAGGTACAGTTACCGTCAACTACTATATGGACGGCACAAGCGACAGTATTATCTCCTCGACCGTATACGAGGGCAGAGTAGGCGAGACCTACGTTCCGAAGCCCGGTAAGGCTCTCGGTTACGCAGTCAACACCGACAAGCTGCCGAAGTCCGAGGTTCTCGTTCCCTTCGGCAACGCGGAGGTCAACTACTACTACGTTACTGCGTCAAGAGACGTGACTCTGTATGTAAAGCACAGCTCAGGCTCAGGCTACAACCCGATTCTCTGGATCTGGGGTATGAGTGACGGTGATGATTCAGGCACAAACTACTGCACCAACAAGGTATGGCCCGGCGATACGCTCACAGGCAAGAGCAAGGATATTAACGGCTGGTACAAGAAGCAGTTCACCGCAGACGAGGATGACGACGCTTACAACTTTATCGTTTCCGATAACGCCAACGGCCAGTCCATCGACTGCAAGGGCTTTATCCAGAACGAGCTCTGGATTGTTATTGACGACGCAAAGGACGGCGTAAACCTTGCCGCATACGACGTTAACCCCGACAACAACAAGGACGCTGAACCTATCTTCACAACCTGATAAACAGGTAATTGGATTTAGAGTTATAGTAATAAATTTCGGCTCAGGACTTTGAAGTCCTGAGCCGATGCTTTTTGTTTTTTAATGATTTTTATTATTTTTCTTCACTGCCAGCGATGCTTTTCTGTATCGCGGTGACGTCGTTTATATTGATAACTCCGTCACAGTTGAAGTCCGAATTTAAGAGCTGGTCGTCGTTGAGGTTCATATATTCGCCTGAAATATACTTCTGAATGTATGTAGCGTCGTTGATATTTACAACGCCGTTGAGGTCTGCGTCACCGAGAAGTCCCGTGTCCCTCGTTCCGTTTGTGATTGCCTTGATTACGAGTGTTCCGCCGATATCGTCGTCAAGCTTTTCGCTGTAGTAGTCCTTCAGGTCCATGATGCCCTCTTTTGTTGATACAAAGGATTTTCCTTGCTCGCAGGGCTTTATAAACTGCATCTTGCCTGTTGAGGTCTGTCTCAGCCACTCGCTTGTTCCTATATTGCACTGAATTCTGTCGTTTTCGGGATTTGAATTGTTCTCTGTCGTGTCTATTTCAACACAGATTGCCGCGGGCTTTTTCGGTACAACATAATTGTCGACGTCCGCTTCAATATAACCCTGATATTCAACCGTGCCGCCCGAAATCTGCTTCCATCTGTTTTTCTCGCTTACGGGAACGCCGTTCTCGTCAAGCGGAACATAGTAGATCCTGTAATCCGCGCCTGCTGATCTCGTTTCAAATACCACGTTGTCGAGCACGTTTCCCTTCTGTGAGAAATCGAAAACATTGAAGAAATCTGTAACTTCTTCCTCGTCGTCTGTGGAAAAGCTGAATGTCGCTCCGTAAATCTCGTTCTGGTAAATGCTGTCGTTTTCCTCGATCGTCCTTACCTTTTCAATAGCGAAGCTTGTAGCCTGTCTGTCCTCGTTAAAGAGGTAATGATCCTCGTATGATACCCAGAGATATCCGCCGATATCGTTATTGTCGCCCCAGCTGTTTTTGCACAGCCACGCGCCGTTTCCCTTTGGATTGTAATTGCCGTCAAATTTTTCCTTGGGATAATTGTCGTCCCATCCGACTACCGACATCGTGTGACCGTAGATCGACGATATCTCGTCGGTAAGGCAGAACGAGCATCTGTCCGAGCTGTAGCCGCGCGTGTAAAGGTTGATGTTCGCGGTAACCGCGCCGTCGTCCATAATCGCCTTTTTTATTTCGTCGCGTCTGTTGGGGGAGAGATATCTCAGCTTCGTAACGCCGTATTTCGCGGCTGCGCCTTCCTCGGTCGTCACAGGACCGCCCCAGCTTGTGAAGTAGCCTATCGGAATGTAGGTGTAGCCCGGTTCGCGTTCGCTTCGCTGCCAGCCGTCGCCGTTTTCCTCGGTCGTGCCCCATTTATCAAGCTCAGTAATGCTTAAGTCCGTAGTGAAGAAGTGATTTTTCAGCTGAAGCGTCTCGAATGATGAAATCGACGCGTACGCCCAGCATATGCTTCCTATCTGACTTTTTACGCTTGTGCAGTAGCCTAAATCCCTTGAACTGTAGCTTGAGGGTAAGTCGGAGACCTGCTCCTGAACCGCTTCGGCGGTTTCCTCTTGAGCAGACGGTGACTCGTCAATAACAGCCGCGTAAGCGGGAGCCGAGGCAAAAGCCACAGCGCAGAATATTAAAATTGATGTTATGGCAGAGGTAATTCTCTTCATATTCTCACCTGAAATTTATAATTAATTTATTATAACAATTTCTATCTTTAAAGTAAAGAGAAATGTTTTGGATATCTCGCCGAAGTTCGCCGATACTAATTATTAAATTAGTATATTTTGATTGGATGTGTAGTTTTGGAGCGCAGAACGGATTTGGCTGTTGAGGCACGGGAGCTTGTTGGCGAGAATGTCCGCGGAGTAGATTTTTCAAGGCGGAATGAGTGTTCGATGGAGATTTCGCGCCTTGTGGTAAAAACCCACGACGCAAGCGTAAAGCTTAAAAAAGAGAAGGGCACATACATTACTATCGACTTTCCCGCGCTGACCGACAACTTCCTGAGTACGGACGAGCGTGTCGGAATTATTTCCGAGGAGATCCGCCGCCTTCTTCCCGTGAACGGACTGGTTCTTGTTTGCGGTCTCGGAAACCGTGAAATCACCCCCGACGCGCTCGGACCTAAGAGCGCTTCCCGAATACTCGCGACACGACACATTACGGGAGAGCTCGCGCGAAGCACGGGGCTCGATTCGCTTCGCCCCGTAGCGGTTATGAATACGGGAGTTACGGGACAGACCGGAATCGAGACCTTTGAGTATATAGACAGCATAGTTCGAAAAATACGCCCGACCGCGGTTGTTGTTATCGACGCGCTCGCGTCAAGGCGGCTTAACCGCCTCGGATGTACTCTGCAAATAAGCGACACGGGAATCTCCCCGGGCGCGGGAGTGGGCAACAGGCGCAGCAGAATAACAATGGAAACGCTCGGCGTGCCCGTTATCGGGCTCGGCGTTCCGACTGTCGTGGACGCGGTAACTCTCGTTTCCGATTTGCTCGAGGTCGACGATGAAAAGACCGCGGGACAGCTGAAGTCCGCACTCGCTCCGCGCGGAAGTACGATGGTCGTCACCCCGAAGGAGGTTGACCTTCTTATTGACAGGGCGGGCAGGCTGATTTCTCTCGCTCTGAACAGAGCGCTCCAGTACGAGACGGAGCCGTCTATTCTTGACGCGCTTATGTAGGATGGCGGGAGTTGAACCTCAACTGCCGATAATGGAAAACTATCAGTCTTTTTCGGCTTATCGTCGGTCGCAACCCGGTAGTCATTTTTTTCTGAATAATTGCATACAATAGATATGTGATTATTATACAGGTCGTGATAGTTTGAAACTCAGGAAAAACATAATCAGGATGACCTCCGCTACCCTGAGCGCGGTGCTTGTGGGTTTGGGGGTTTTCTGCGTAGGAGAGAGGCTTCCGCATTATTCCGACGGCAGCGACGCCGTGCTGATGGCGGCGTCGCTTACAATGTCAAAGGGCGGCAGCGAGGAATACAAGGAGCCCGCAAAAAAGAAAAAGAGTGCTTCTACCTCAAAGAAAAGCGAGCAGAAAGAAACAGAGACGGAAACCTCCTCTGAGCCTTCGTCGTCCGATTTTGACAGCGGATATTACAACACCTTTGCCGACCACAGCGGATATGAAAAGCACCCTGTCTATACTCAGCAGTACACAGCAGGCGGTACTAAATACGAGAATTTTTATGTAAAGAACAACACCGATTTTGACTTGAATATCGGCTACAGCCTCAACGCTCCGCTCGGCTTTGAGTTTGAGGACACCTCCGACGTTCAGGTGCTCATATATCACACCCATACGAGTGAAAGCTACCTTGATTGCGACGTCGGTTACTACTATACGGATTTTTACCCCAGAACCTCCGACAACCGCTACAATGTAACGAGGGTGGGAGAGGCTATAGCCGAGCAGCTCAGAAAACGAGGGATAGGTGTTATCCACGATACGACCTCTCACGACTCGACCTATACGGGCAGCTACTACCGCAGCGAAGCAACCGTTTACAGCTACATAAAGAAGTATCCGTCCATAAAGGTTACGCTCGATATCCACCGCGACTCTATCGGAGACGACACCTATAAGGTCAAGCCTACATTTACCTATAACGGAAAGAACGGTGCGCAGATTATGATAATGTCGGGCTATGATCCGACAGGCGAGCTCGGATTCCCCGACTGGAACTATAACCTCCGTTTCGCGCTCAGATTACAGAAGAAATGTGAGACAAAATACAGCGGGATGACGCGTCCGCTCGACTTCGGAGAGTTCGTTTATAATATGAATATCAACACGGGTTCACTGCTTATTGAGGTTGGAACAGACTCAAATACACTCGATGAAGCGGTGTATTCGGGAAAATTATTAGGGAAAGCATTGGGTGAACTATTGCAAAACAGCGGATAATTTGTTATAATACCTTTGTTATACTCAAAATAAACTGGGTTACTATGGTATTATAACTACGAGGTTTCTGATGAAGTTAAAGGAATTTTTGAAAAAATTTATCGTTTTTGCTTCAATATCGGCGCTCATTATGAGCGCGGGCTTTTACGCGTTCGCTGTTGACGGCGAGGGCGAGAATCCTGATGTCATAGTTGAGACCGATGCTCCCGTAGAGGAACAGACAGACTATGTTCCCGAAACCGAGGCTCCTACCGACGCCCCCGTAGATGATGAGACCGACTACGTCCCCGAGACCGAGGCTCCTACCGATGCTCCCGTGGATGACGAGACCGACTACGTTCCCGAGACCGAAGCTCCCACAGACGAAGTCATCGGCAACGAGACAGAGGAAACCTACGAGGAAGAGGAGGAGACCTACGCCAGCGTCACCGAGAAGCTTCCGCGTGTCGAGGAAGAGGTTCAGATTCCCACCGCTATCTCGTCAAGTAACGGCGAGGACGGCGACCTGACCTACGGTTACGTCAGCTGGGCGTGCGTCATAATCGGCGTTCTGGTTGTGCTTGTCGTTCTTATCAGCAACAAATCTCACTACTACGGCGGTGAGGGTAAGCACCGCTACGGCGAGGGCAACCGCATAACAGGTCAGCAGAAGAGACTGCTCGACGAGGATTACTATAAGAACCGAAAGTATAACTCTTACTACACCAAGGATATCAGAAAATAAATGAAAATAGGAAATGTTGAGATTTCGTCCGCGGCTCTTCTCGCTCCGCTTGCGGGTATAACCGACAAGGCGTTCCGACAGGTTTGCCGAAGCTTCGGCGCGGGCTACTGCGAGACCGAGATGGTCTCCGCAAAGGCGCTCAGCTTCTCGGATAAAAAGAGCTTTGAGCTTATGGACATCGCTGACGATGAACACCCCTGCGGTATCCAGCTTTTCGGCAGCGAGCCCGACATAATCGCGTCCTCCGCTAAGCTCGCGGTAAACGCGGGAGCCGATATTATTGACATAAATATGGGCTGTCCAGCTCCCAAAATCGCTAACAACGGCTCGGGTTCCGCTCTTATGAAGAAACCCCGGCTGTGCGGCGAGATCGTGTACGCGGTGAAAAATTCCGTAGATATTCCCGTAACCGTTAAAATCCGAAAGGGCTTTGACGATGAACATATAAACGCTGTTGAGGTCGCGTCGGTTTGTGCCGACAACGGCGCAGACGCAGTGATAGTTCACGGCAGAACGCGTCAGCAGTATTACTCGGGCGCGTGTGACCTCGATATAATCAAGGCTGTAAAGAACGCCGTGAGCGTTCCCGTTATCGGCAACGGCGACATCAGGGACGTCAGAAGCGCCGAAAAAATGATTTCCTATACGGGCTGCGACGCCGTTATGGTGGCGAGAGCGGCTCTCGGAAATCCATGGATTTTCAGGACACTGAGCGATTATTTCGATAAAGGAATAATAACGCCGCCTCCGTCCGCGGAGGACAAGCTCAGGATTATGCGTGAGCATATTGAGCTCGTGTGCTCCTATAAGGGAGAGCATATGGGAATGCTCCAGTCGCGAAAGCAGCTCGCTTGGTATTTCAAGGGCTTCAAGGGAGCAGCGAGCTTCCGCAACGAAGCTGGCAGAGTGAGCACGCTCAGCGATATGTACGAGCTGATTGACCGTGTTCTTGAGGTCAACGGCTGATTTGGTTTGTTATCTGCGCGAAAGCGCATATTAATACATACGGGCAGAGAAGGTATTGGTATTTTTGCTTTTCTTCCCGACATTAATTGACAATTGTAAGTAGTTGTCGATTCAAAAAAAGGAGTTATCAAAATGAAGGAAATGCACAGTATTGAACTCGTAAAGAAGTATGATCCCGAGATCGGCGAGGCTATGGACGCCGAGCTTGCGCGTCAGAGAAGAAATCTCGAGCTTATCGCCAGTGAGAACATCGTCAGCGAGCCTGTTATGGCTGCTATGGGTTCCGTTCTCACCAACAAGTATGCCGAGGGACTTCCGGGCAAGCGCTACTACGGCGGCTGTCAGTGTGTTGACGTTGTCGAGGAAATCGCGCGTAAGCGCGCATGCGAGCTTTTCGGAGCAGAAGCGTGCAACGTACAGCCTCATTCGGGCGCTCAGGCTAACACAGCCGTTTACTTTGCCATGCTCGAGCCGGGCGACACCGTTATGGGTATGAACCTCAGCGAGGGCGGACACCTTACCCACGGCTCACCCGTTAATATTTCAGGTAAATACTTCAACTTCGTCACATACGGCGTTGATCCCGTTACTCATTTTATAGATTACGACAAGGTTCTCGAAACCGCAAAAGAGTGCAAGCCCAAGCTCATCGTAGCCGGCGCGAGCGCTTATCCCAGAATCATCGACTTCCCCAGACTCCGTGAGATTGCTGACGAGGTTGGCGCTTATCTTATGGTTGATATGGCTCACATCGCGGGACTTGTAGCGGGCGGAGTTCATCCCAACCCCGTTCCTTACTGCGATTTTGTTACAACAACAACTCACAAAACTCTTCGCGGTCCCCGAGGCGGACTTATTCTTATGAAGGAGAAGTACGCTAAGGACATCAACAAGGCTGTATTCCCGGGTACACAGGGCGGTCCTCTTATGCACACAATCGCCGCTAAGGCTGTCTGCTTCGGTGAGGCTATGAAGCCCGAGTTCAAGGAGTACGCTGCTCAGATCGTCAAAAACTGCAAGGCTCTCGCGGACGGACTTATCAGCCGCGGCTGCAAGCTCGTTTCGGGCGGTACAGACAACCACGTTCTCCTTATGGATTTACGCGGAACAGGCGTTACGGGTAAGGAGCTCGAGGCTCGTCTTGACGAGTGCTACATCACCGTAAACAAGAACACTATCCCCAACGAGCCGCTTTCTCCGTTTGTAACCTCCGGTGTTCGTATCGGTACAGCCGCTGTTACAACACGCGGACTCAAAGAGGATGATATGGATAAGATTGCCGAGTACATCTCTCTCGTTCTCAATGATTTCGAGGGCAATATGGAAAAGGTAAGAAAGGGCGTCGAGGAAATCTGCGCCAAGTATCCTCTCTACGAATAATTCAATAGTTTAAAAACGCTGTCATTCTGAACGAAGTGAAGACTCCCTCGGGAAACCTTCGGCTGCGAAGAAACGCTTTATAGTGTTTCTTCTTCGTTCAGGATGACATTCCTTATTATTTCGGAGGTTGTTATGTCCTCTCCTTTAGCTGACCGCCTGCGCCCGACAAGTCTTGACGACATAGTGGGGCAGAAGCACCTGCTCGGCAGGAACAAGCCGCTTCGCAGAATCATTGAAAGCGGTACGATCCCTAATTTAATATTCTACGGTCCGTCGGGAGTGGGCAAGACCACCCTCGCGAATTACATCGCGCAAAAAACGAACCGAACCTTCAAAAAGCTGAACGGCACCACAGCCTCAACTGCGGATATTAAGGAGGTTTTCGCCAGCACCGATACACTGCTCGGTATGAACGGCGTGCTTCTGTATCTTGATGAAATACAGTATTTCAACAAAAAGCAGCAGCAGACTCTGCTCGAGTATATCGAGAACGGTAAAATCACTCTGATTGCCTCCACCACAGAGAATCCGTATTTTTACGTATACAACGCGATCCTCTCGCGAAGCACGGTTTTTGAGTTCAAAAGCGTTGAACCTCAAGAGATCGAGAAGGCTGTGCTAAGAGCTATCGATTATCTTTCCGAGGAGATGAACGTCGAAATCGATATCAGCGACGAGAGCGTCTCGCATATCGCGCTTGCGTGCGGCGGAGATGTCCGCAAGGCTATGAACGCCGTTGAGCTCTCTGTTCTCGCGTCACGTGAGCGCCACGGCAAAAGAACTGTTACGTTTGAGACCGTTGACGAGCTTACACAGAAGTCGGCTGTCCGATACGACCGCGACGGAGACGAGCACTACGACATTGTGTCCGCGTACCAGAAGAGTATGCGCGGCTCCGACCCGAACGCTGCCGTATATTATCTTGCCAGACTCCTCGAGGCGGGCGACCTTCCCTCAGCCTGCCGCCGTCTTATGGTCTGCGCCTGTGAGGACGTCGGGCTCGCGTACCCTCAGATTATCCCGATCGTTCACTCCTGCGTTGAGATCGCGATGAAGGTCGGATTGCCCGAAGCGAGAATCCCTCTCGCGGACGCTGTAATAATGGTGTGCAACGCTCCAAAGTCGATTTCGGGAATCATGGCGATAGACAGAGCCATTTCCGACGTCAGGGCAGGGAAGGGCGGACCGATTCCGCGTCAGCTCCAGAATATGCACTACGACGGTGAGGATAATCAGAATAAAGGTCAGCATTACCTTTATCCGCACAGCTATCCCAACCACTACATAGAGCAGCAGTATCTTCCCGATTCGCTCAAGGACGCGGTTTATTACGAGTTCGGCGACAATAAAAGCGAACAGGCTTATAAAGCTTACTGGGATAAAATTAAAGGAAACAAATGATGTCGGTTCATTGAGCCGACATTTTTTTGTAATTGGCACTGGTAATATTGCACAAAAATACCGTTATAAAACCGTAATATTGACGAAAGAGATATTTCTGTTTAAGAAATAAAAACAACTGCTTTTTTGTTATACTTATTATTGTATAAGACAATACTATGGAAAGTTTTGGAATTACACAAAGGAGGCAATTTTATGAAGAAAACAGGGCTTAAATTTTTAAGCGTACTTCTTTCAATGCTTATTGTCACAACTTGTTCGGTAGTGATGATGAGTACTGTTTCGGCTGTGGATGAAAACGCTGTCGAAACTGCCGCTGACGAGACGCTGACCGAAGAGGTCACTGACGAAATCGTCACAGACGCGGATGTTACCGAGGAATTTTCCGAGGAAACCGAAGCCGCTACTCAGGCAGCGACGAAATCACGCCACGAGGCTCCCGAGCCCGCAGGCGCAGGCGGCTCCATCTTCTGCGAAAACGCAGCAGGCTGGGGTTCGGTAAACTGTTATATGTGGAACGATGATAACGATAAAAACTCTTCGTGGCCGGGCGTCAAGATGACGAGTATCGGCGACAACGTATGGCAGTACGATTACAAAAAAGCATACAAGAACGTTATCTTCAACGACGGCTCGGCACAGACTACCGATATGGCTGTTCCTTCCGATAAAAATATCTTCAACAACAGCACAAATCAGTGGGATAATTTCAGCCTCAGCCCCGTTAAGATTACAGCGTTTACATCGAGCGTAGAGTCACCCGCTTACACCGACTGCACGATCCGCTTTGACGTTACCGCTAAGTCGGACAAGGGCGCTCTTACCTATAAGTTCTCCGTTAAGGATTCCAAGGGCAGCACAACCCAGCTTTACAGCGGTTCTGCGTCATCCGCTA
>JAHLBL010000409.1 GCA_020625635.1 bacterium | reverse complement strand
TGGATTTTATAATACAAGCCGTAAGCCGTGACAAGAGAAGCGTCTACAGCGCCTAAAATCAGATTGATCCCATAGGTCATCACCGACATCAAAGCCTGCGCAATGATAGCAGGCAAGCCGATTTTGTAAATCAGCTTTATCGTTGTCTTATCGGGACGAATATAGCGCAAGCCGTTTTTGATGCTTTTGTTCATTTTGATATGGAAAAACAGCGCGATCAAAAAAGAAGCTATCTGACCGATAACCGTTGCCAGAGCAGCACCCTGAACGCCCATTTTCGGACAGCCGAGCAAGCCGTAAATCATTATCGTATCAAGAATGATGTTAATGACCGCGCCTGAGATTTGAGCTAATGTCGATTGAACGGTAAGCCCTGCCGCCTGCAACACCTTCTCGAATACACTGAAAAACACGATCCCGACAGAACAAACACAGCAGATCCGCAGATAAGATACCGCCATCTCACGAATTGTGTTATCTAAGGTTTGACTGCCGATATATGCGTTCACTCCAAAGAAGCCAAACAGCATAAAAACAGCGGTTATTATCATACCGAGAAATACACCGTTGCCGCCTGCTTTGGAAGCCTTTTCTTTGTCGCCCTCGCCCAAGCTACGCGCAAGCAATACGTTTACGCCGACGCCTGTTCCTATTCC
>JAHLBL010000408.1 GCA_020625635.1 bacterium | reverse complement strand
GATACAGAAGGCGTTCGTTATATCCATATGCCGATGTTCGGCAGAGCGGACGCGATGGGCTTCGACAGCAAGGGCGTTGACCCGAGCGAGGGCTTTACGGGCTGGGGAAGAAGCTACGTAGAGTGGCTCGAAACCTATAAAGGCTGGGTTCGCGACGTTTTCCGCGAGCTCGCGACGACCGAAGGTGTATGTCACTACAACTGCAACGCGGGCAAGGACAGAACAGGCATAATCAGCGCGCTTTCGCTTTCGATCGCGGGCGTTGAGATCAGCGATATCGCCTTTGATTACTGCATAAGCCGCACAATGCTCAAGCCGCGTTTCGAACAGCTCTCGGCTCAGTGGGGCGACTACCTCAAGGACAAGAACGGTGAGCTCGTTACAACTCACCCGTTCCTTTACACTCCGCGCGAGGCGATGTACCAGATGTTCCGTCACATCAACCGCAAATATATCAACACCGAAGCCTATCTCCGTTCATGTGATATTTCTGATAAAGAAATATTAGAGATAAGGTTAAAGCTTATTAGATAGTCCGCCTGCCTTTGGCGGGCTTTTCCTTTTGTAATTATTGAGGCAGCACCGCACAATTCACGGCGCACGCCTTACTTGAATATTGTTCCGTCAGTTTGTCCAAAAATCAGCCCCCATACGTCAGTA
>JAHLBL010000407.1 GCA_020625635.1 bacterium | reverse complement strand
CGGCAGGAGCAGGTGACGGTTTTGCTGTAAAGCTCGATGATTTCGGGATACCGATAGTTGACGGTTTTGATGATTCTGAAATTCTTCATATACAACGGGAGCACAAGTCCGACACGCTTTCTGATTTGCTCCGCTGTTTTGCCCGTTACCTCGGCAAGCTCCGCGAAATCGACATATCCGTTCAGATCGCCCTCAAAATAACCCTAGAAGAATACGGCGTCGTTTATCAGCCTGCGTGATATTCTTGAGGAAACAAGCAGCACTAAGCCGAGAATAAAAAATAATATCGAGCCGTAAAAACTGCCGAAGCGGATTATCACGCTCCAGTTCCCGAAGCACCCGACAATAAGCTGTGTCATAGCGGAGACTGAGCCCGCCGTGAACGCGACGCCTGAAATAAGCAGTATGACGTTTTTTAAAACATATCACAGATGGAAAAGTTGGTCAATAAACGGGTTGACGTGAGGAAAATCGGCGTGCGCCGTGAATTGTGCGGCATTCTCTTAATTTTTTATTGACAATCCGCGCCGTGAATTATACAATTATATGTATATTGTTTTTAAAGGTGACACAGTGCGGATTATCACACTGCCGCCTTTGTATTGCCCGCTCGGTTTGCGCCTTATCCGCCCACGGTAAGGACGCGGGGCTGTTAAATGTT
>JAHLBL010000406.1 GCA_020625635.1 bacterium | reverse complement strand
CGTTGAGAAAGTCAACATGGTTTCCAAGCACGTAAAGCCCAGAAAAATGGGCGAGCCCGGCGGTATCATCAAGGCTGAGGGCGCTCTCTACGCCGACAAGGTACAGATTGTATGCCCCCGCTGCAAGAAGCCGACCCGTATCGGTCACAAGCTTTTTGAGGACGGCTCCAAGGCTCGTATCTGCAGAAAATGCGGCGAAGTAATCTAAGGAGGATATTAAGAAATGGCAAGACTTAAGAAATTTTATGCTGACGAAGTTGCACCTGCTCTTATGAAGAAGTTCTCCTACAAGAGCGTTATGCAGATTCCCAAGCTCGATAAAATCGTTGTTAACGTAGGCGCAGGCGAGGCTAAGGACAACGCCAAGGCTATCGACGCTATCGTTAATGATTTAGGTTTGATCACAGGACAGAAGGCGATGGTATGCCGCGCCAGAAAGTCCGTAGCTAACTTCAAGCTCCGTGAGGGTATGCCCATCGGCGCTAAGGTTACACTCCGCGGCGAGAGAATGTATGAGTTCCTTGACAGACTCTTCAATGTTGCTCTTCCCCGTGTACGTGACTTCAGAGGAATTAACCCCAACTCGTTCGACGGCAGAGGAAACTATTCCATGGGCCTTCGCGAGCAGCTTATTTTCCCTGAAATCGACTACGATAAGGTAGA
>JAHLBL010000405.1 GCA_020625635.1 bacterium | reverse complement strand
AAGTCCGGCAGGACGATCGCCGTTAACCGGGCGATGATCGACTGTGACTATTACCGAATGCTGGACGGTGATATGGACGCGGTCAACTCTTTCTGCGGTGAGTACATGACACAGTACACATGGGCTACGCTGACAGAGGGCAAGCTCTATTTTTTGAATCAAGAATAACCTTTTATCATCGTTTTGGCGATATCGTGTATTTGACTTACCGGTATCGCTTTCTTTTTGAAAAATTTTCTCTGAACGTCATTTTAATTCTGATAAAGAAAAATATGTGACGTTTGAGTGCTCTCTGTATGTTACAATAATATTTGTATAAGTATGGATAAAATCGTATGTATGTTGTACGATTGGCGAATGGATGCAAAAATTATGAAAAGAATTATAAGCGTTATTATATGTACGTTGGTTTTAATGAGCGGATTTGTAATAAACACTTCCGCTCTGGAAGAAGCCGAGGCAGAAAGCTCCGCTCTTGCCTATGTTCCTAGCGGATATGAGCTGATGAATTTCGGCGAGCTCTACGCTGATAAAAAGTTTGAAATTACTCAGAATGAGAGCAAGGCGACGGTTTCACAAAAATTAAAACCACTGCATTGCGAACCCTTTCGCGGTGTGGTGGTTTTTGTTTTTACGGGATTGACATTTAATGATAATGATGTAAAATGAT
>JAHLBL010000404.1 GCA_020625635.1 bacterium | reverse complement strand
GAAAGAGGACGTGTCTCCATAACCTTTACGCGGTCGCCGATGTGAGCCTCGTTGTTCTCATCATGAGCCTTAAGACGGCGGGAGCGCTTAACGACTTTGTTGTAAAGCGGATGCTTTACGCTGTCTTCGATAAGTACCACAACGGTCTTGTCCATCTTATCGGATACAACACGACCGATGACGGTTTTTCTCATATTTCTTTCAGCCATTTGTTATGTCCTCCTTCCTTACGCTTCACTTTCAGCAATCTCGATTTCGCGGATAACGGTAGATACTCTCGCGATATCCTTCTTGACTGCCTTGATACGTGCGGGGTTTTCCAGCTGGTTTACCGCGAGCTGGAAGCGAAGGTTAAATAACTCTTCTTTCAGGTCCTTGAGCTTTGTCTGGAGCTCTTCGATTGTGGACTCTCTGAGTTCTGACGCTTTCATTACTGCTCAACCTCCTGATCTGCTTTTTTGATAAATTTGCACTTAATCGGGAGCTTAGTAGCCGCGAGACGCATAGCTTCACGAGCTGTAGCCTCGTCGACGCCGCCGCCGATTTCGAACATAACTCTGTCGGGCTTAACAACAGCTACCCAGTACTCGGGTGAACCTTTACCTGAACCCATTCGGGTTTCAGCAGGCTTAGCTGTTACGGGCTTGTCGGGGAAGATTTTGATCCAAACCTTACCGA
>JAHLBL010000403.1 GCA_020625635.1 bacterium | reverse complement strand
TACTTTCCGCAGTGGCACTCCCAGTCCTTTGTAGGTCCGAAAATGCGCTCGCAGAAGAGACCGCTGCGCTCGGGCTTAAGGGTTCTGTAGTTGATGGTTTCGGGCTTGGTAACCTCGCCGTAAGACCATGATAAAATCTGTTCGGGAGAAGCTAAGTTTATTTTAATTGAGTCAAAAACATTATTTTCCATAGTTACTTCTCCTCCTTATTAAAACTCGTCACTGCCGTCGAAATCGAAGAAATCATCCTCTGAATCGTCGATAAGCGACTGTTCGTCAAACATATTGTCCTCGCTGTCGTCATCCTCGTCGAGGGTGAAGCTGTCCATAGAGGTCGAGGTCATAACGCTCTTCTCGTCGAACTCTGAATTATCGACGGGCAGATCGTCGTCCTCCTCAAAGTGCTGCTTAAGGTCGATTTCCTCGCCGTCGCGGTTCATTACACGAACGTCGAGCGAGAGCGACTGGAGCTCCTTGATAAGTACCTTGAAGGACTCGGGGATACCCGGAGCGGGGATATTCTGACCCTTAACGATTGCCTCGTAGGTCTTTACACGACCGACGACGTCATCCGACTTAACCGTAAGGATTTCCATAAGAGTATAAGCTGCGCCGTAAGCCTCGAGCGCCCAGACTTCCATCTCTCCGAAACGCTGTCCGCCGAACTGAGCCTTACCGCC
>JAHLBL010000402.1 GCA_020625635.1 bacterium | reverse complement strand
GCGGGAACGGAGAACGTGGCGGGTATGATCGTGTACGAAAACGGCAAGCCGCTCAAATCGGCTTACCGAAAATTCAAGATAAAATCCTTTGAGGGACAGGACGACTACGCCTCCATGGCTGAGGTGCTCGACCGCCGTTTCTCGGAGTACGAACAGCAGAAGGAGACGGGCGAGGGCTTCGGACGGCTTCCCGACCTTATCCTCCTTGACGGAGGCAGGGGACAGGTCGCGGCGGTTGAGCCCGTGCTGAAAAAGCACGCCGTTGACGTTCCGCTCTTCGGTATGGTGAAGGACTCGAGCCACCGCACCCGCGCCGTTACGGGCTCGGGCGGCGAGGTTTCGATAAACTCCTACCGTTCGGTGTTCACCTTTCTGAGCAAAATGCAGGACGAGGTTCACCGCTTTGCCATCGGCTACCACCACCAGCGCCGCAAAAACGCGGCGTTTAAAAGCTCGCTGACCGATATCGACGGCATCGGCGAGGTCAGGGCAAAGGCTCTGCTGAAGCATTTCAGGACGATTTCAAATATCAGAAACGCCGACGTAGCCGAGCTCGAGCTCTGCCCGAAAATGACTCACGACAGCGCCGTAGCGGTGTACAGGTATTTTCACGAATAAGCGCCGGTGGGCGCCGGTGGGCGCTTCATCCGCCTTTGGAAACGTTCGCTCTGGCAAAACCATCATAT
>JAHLBL010000401.1 GCA_020625635.1 bacterium | reverse complement strand
CTCAGGGAGCCGACCGCTACGGTCAGCTCCCTTTTTTCCGCTATGTAGCGGATATCAATTGAGACCGAAGGAGATCGAAATCGCGTTGTCAACGCGCGTCATGGAGTTCTCGTCTACCGAACCCATCTTCTCCTTCAAACGCTGTTTATCAATGGTGCGGATTTGCTCAAGCAGGACTACGCTGTCGCGCGACAATCCGCAGTCGCGGGCTATGATCGGAATGTGTGTAGGCAGATTAGCCTTCTGCTGACTTGTTATTGCCGCGGCAATAACCGTAGGGCTGTAACGGTTCCCGACGTCGTTCTGCACAATGAGCACGGGACGTACTCCTCCCTGCTCCGAGCCGACGACAGGCGATAAATCGGCGTAATAAATGTCTCCGCGTTTTATACTCAAGGAAAAAACCTCCGAAATATTTGGTAATAGTATTTTTGCCTCTTATGAGAGTTTTATTCCATTACCATAATATTTTTATCCCCGAGTATGGTTACTCATTTGTATACAAGCTCTGCCGAGAATTTTATGGCTTTTATATTAAGGGAGGTTATGTTTCCAACGGAATCGGCTGTCAGAGTGAAGCTTCCGCTGTCGCTGTTGCCTTTATATTCTGTAGGAGAATTATTTACAGGCTTAAGATTACTTTCTCTGCCGAGACTGATTAAAATATTTCGGAGCACCTGCGCAAAGGCGGT
>JAHLBL010000400.1 GCA_020625635.1 bacterium | reverse complement strand
ATAACGGGAGTTGAAAATACCTTGGTGCTTCAGCAATTACAGTCCTTTTTATTCTTTATTACTATTCCAAGGCTTCGGGCTTCGCTTACCAGCTCTGTGCGTGTTTTAAAGCCTGTTTTTTCCATAAGGTGCTGAATGTGACTTTTTACCGTGGGGACCGAAACGCTGAGCCTGTCGGCAATAACCGCGTTCGTGTCGCCTGTTGTCAGCTCCTTGAGAATATCGAGCTCGCGTTCGGTGAATTCGTGGTTTGTGGTGTTGCCTATATGTATAAGCGGCGTTTCGTCGGGGTATATGTGTTCGCCCGCCATAGTGCGCTCCATAACCTCGAGTATGCTGTCTTTCTGTCCGTCCTTGTACCAGAACGAGTCGACTCCGATTTTCCTCGCGCGTTCCAGCCATGAATACTCGGGCATCGAGGTGACGATGATGATTTTTATATAGGGCAGCTCGCGCTTTATTTCCTCGGCTGCTGCAAGTCCGCTGTGACCGAGCTCCGTCATAACATCCATTAGGATCAAATCCACCTTGTTGCCGCGGCAGACAGAAAGCGCGGCGGAAGCGTTGGAAACCGACAGAAGGTGGTTGAATTTTGAACTCGATTTGATGTAGATTTCAAAAAGCTCGCGCGGCATATCCTGATCTTCAACAATTAATACATTGTACGCCGTATGAATCGCCTCCTTCGATTTT
>JAHLBL010000040.1 GCA_020625635.1 bacterium | reverse complement strand
CCCGCGAGCACGCAGTTGGATCTCTTTCCGCCGAGCGGGAGCGAGGTATACGTCATATGCGCCGCACCGTAGCTCATATTCTCGCCGTTGGCGCCGAGGTAAATCGGCAGACGCATATCAATCGACGGGATCGAGACATACGCGTAAATCCCGTCATAAATACCGTAATTGGTGAGGTTAATCACGGGAGTGCGGTAGGCTTCCTCGCTGGAGAGCAGTGTCGCCTGATTCTCCCTGACGTTTTTGTTATAAGCGATGCTGTCGCGTTTAAGTCGGTCGAGGTCGGGCTTAAACAGCGTTTCGGTATCATCCTCGGGGATATCTCCGTCCTTTACAGCCTGCTTGCGGCTTTTGTCGGGGACGATATTCTGCACGCGCCGCTCGTACTTCTCGGTCTGCGCCTTTGAGATATGCGAGCCGATAGTGTTTGAGATCATCGGAAACAGCAGGAACCCAAGCCCCGCGAGCAGCATCAGTATTGCGATTATAAGGATAAGCTTTTTCTTCATTTCTTATCCTCCCGCGTCTTTCTGCGCCTGACAATCATCACGGGAATGATCACCGCGGCGGCAATCAGCACGAACAGTCCGATACCGACAGCCCACAGAGGCAGCTTGAAGCCGAGGATAAAGAGGTTACCATCCTCAACCGTCAGCGACGGCGGAGTGCTGTAGGAGGCTTCGTCGTAGGGCACTCTCTTTCCGCGCACAAGCAGACGGTGGCTGTTTACGCTGTATGGCGTACAGGTAACGAGCGTTACGTAGTCCTCTCCCTTTGAAATCCTCAGCGCCTTCGTTTCCTTCGGCAAAACGACACTGACCTGGTCAACCTCGTACTTCAGAGTGCGGTCGAGCACGTGGACATAGAACTCGTCGCCCTCCGTGATATCTGTGAGATAGTCAAAGAAGGTCTGCCCGGGAAACGCCGAGTGAGCGGAAATGACCGCGTGGGTAGACTTTCCGCCGATAGGAAGGGAGGTATTCTCAAGGTGTCCAGCGTACTTCTCCAGAACATCCTCGGAGGTTCCGTGATATACGGGGAGATAGACGTTGATTTTCGGAACGTCGATATAGCCTATGAGCCCTTTTCCGTCGACGTCGAACGACTTGTAGTAAGCCGCGCCGATTCTCTTATAAGCCTTCTCGTCAAACGGGTCGGTAAGTATTACGTTGTCGGTGAGCGATTGATTGTACTTCTTTGCCTCGTCATACAGCGAGCTTTTCTCGTGCTTCGGCAAAACCTTTATGCGCTCCATATTCTCAAACGCCTGCTGTCGCGCGACAAAGTTGTTGACGACAGAGGAGAAGAACGGATAGCACAGCACACAAACGCCCGCGGTAAATATTAAGATTATGGCAATAAGAGGTAGTTTTTTCTTCATAAATAAAATACTGTCGGGGGTACGAAAATCGTACCCCCTGAAATTACATATACTGTCTAAATCCTTAATTGATTATTTAGCTGTTTTCTTTCTGTAAACTACAAAGAGAACTGCTGCGCCCGCAATAAGAACGAGACCTGCGATTGTGAACATAAGAGTGCCCTCGCCACCTGTGTTGGGGAGAACGATCTTGGGATCGGGAACTGTGAGCACACCTTCAGCAGCATAAACGCCTGTGCCCGATACAGTACCGTTAGCAGCAACAATAACCGCAAATACCTTGCTGTTCAGACCGTAGCCGTCAGGAGCTGCTGTCTCCTTGATGTAGTAGGTCCTTCCGCCTTCGAGACCTGTGAATTTCGCGATACCGTTTACAGTGGAAACCTCGCCTGTTGTGATTACATCGTTTGTGTATTTATCACTGTCTGTGCAGGCTTCAGCCTTATAAATTGTAAACTTAGCGGTATTATTTTTGATTGTCGCGCCTGTATTGGCGTCAGTCTTCTTTACAAAGAACTCGTAGGTCTTTACGGTCTTTGTCTTTGTATCATCATAGGAAGTACCGTCAACCTTATAGTGATAAGTCATTGTGTTCACGTTGCCGTCTCCGCCGATTACAACGTCTGTCGCGGTAAGCTTAGCTGTGTACTCGATCTTAATGCTCTTGTAGTTGTTTGTATAGAGAGCGTTGATCTGATCCTGAGTAAACTCTACTTTGAAGCTCTTGTCGCCTGCTGCTACAGCAGCGATTGTGAAATCAGTTCCGGAAGTAAGAGTGTGCTCAGCATCGGCAGCGTCTAAAGCCTTAACAACGATATTGGTATCATTGAGAGCAAGACCCTGTGTCATAACATCGTTGAACCAGAACTCTGTAGCGGGAGCAGTCGCGGAACCGGGAATAGTACCTGTAAGTACGAAGGGAACAGTGTCTCCGATATTCTTGGAAACATAATCCTTACCTGCGTCTGCGCCTGTGAAGTCCTTGTCATCAGTGATTGTGCCTCTTGCAGCCTTGTTGTTGATTGTTGCAGTCTTGACCCATGCCTTTGTGCTCTTGTCGTAGTAGGGAAGCGCGAGAACGCTGTCCTGATACTTTGTACGATCAGTAGGAACTGTTGTCCACTTTACATAGTAAACACCTGCTGCGAGATCGGTGTATGTAACGGAAGTCTCAGTCGCGGTGAATACCTTTTCTGCCTTGGCTACTTTTGATGTAAGTACTGTGTCGGGAAGAGCCTTAGCAGCTGTGAGCAGAGCAGCGTCGGGAGTATACACTGTGCCCTCGTAGCCCGCCTTGATAGCGTTTTCAACAGAATGGTCGGTAGCGTCCTTCTCAGCGAAGCTAGAGAAAGCGCCTGTGGTGGTGTTAAAGTCAGCGATCTTGTAAACAGTAGCGCCGAATCCGTTAACGCCGTTGATTGTAAGTGAGTTGTTGGTTGTGGGAATTGTCTCTGCGTTAGCAGCAAAGGGGATTGCCAGAGCGGCGATCATAAGAACTGCCAAAGCAACTGCGAAAATTCTCTTTGTGATTTTCATTGTTGATTTCTCCTTTTTTAAAATATATGTAATTTTTATTAAACCAAAGTGGTTACTGATTAATGACGGCATTTATAGCGCGGTCTCAGCCTTCGCTTCAGCGCGTATGCCGTTGTGAGCAGAACTCCCGAGCCGATGATCCCGAGTCCGAATACGAGGAAGATATTTGTTCCCCATCCGCTCGAGTTCGGCATTACAAGCTTGCCGTCCACGTAGCTGAACGTCTCGGAGAAGTGCTCCTTATCTGCGAGAACTACATAGCTCTTAGTGTAGTTCGGGAGATAGCCGTCCGTCGGTGAATACTCGAAAATACAGTAGGTCTGTTTCTCGGTATCGTCCGACGTGTCGCTCCACACGATTTTATTTTCGGTGGTGCTGTATACAAACTGTCCGTCAGCCTGATAAACGGGGAGGTTGGGATAATTAACTGAACCAGCCGCCGTTGTTGATTTCAGATTGACCTTGTTCGCGTCAGACTGATATGTTGTAACGAGCGTGTTGATATCATCGGGGGTGAGATACTCGTCCACGTCGGTCTGCGACGAAACCTTGATCAAAGCGAACTGTGTTCCCGATACGGGGTTGTTGTCCGCATCGGTCTTGTTGACGGTGATTGAACCCTTCTTTGTGGTATTTACGAAGGTCGGATTTGTCTTTCCGTCCGTGCCGACAACCGTTGTACAAGCCTCGTCAGTGTAGTAAACAGGCGCCTCGATAGTACCCGGTGATACGGTTATTTTAGCGTAGTATACGGTGGAATCGTAATTATACTTCGGCTGAGTGTCGGTCTTGTCGATCTCACTGATTTTAAAGATATAATCTCCCTTGTGATCATCGTTGGGGATAACCTCGAACGGATCGAAATCATATCTGCCTTCGTCGTTGATCGTATAAACCTCGTTTGTGTGGTATGTAAGACCTGTGGTGATCGGAACGGGTTCTCCCGGTTTTTCCCATCTGAGTATCTCAGCCCTGAAGGTGAATTCATTGCCGCTGTAAACAGCGCCGTCGAGTTCCTTGGTGATACCCATAATAGTTGTAGCGGGTGACTCCTCGTTGTTGAAGGTCACCGAATTCTCGCCCTGAGCTATCGTGCCCGACTGGGTAGCGGCGCCCTTGTTTTTGTAACCCGCGAGAGGAGCTTCCCTGACCTTATACGGTGTTCCCGCGGGAATGCCCTCAAATATAATCTGCTGGTCAGGTCTCATCTGAACCACGCCGTCCTCGGCGATGTAGGTATCGGCATGACCGCTGTACTTATATTCAAGGTCGTACGTCTCGTAGGTGCCGTCCTTATCAAGGTCGAGCGAAACGGTAAACGTAAACGGTACAAAGTTTTCGCTCTTTTCGGTGCTGTTCTGCTTATAGAGGTTTTTATTCAGCTTGAGCGAACCCGTCTTGAGCGTGTTGGTATACTCCGCGATCAGCGACGTTCTCTCCGTCGAATCCATGTCCGCGTTTTTGAAATCAAACGCCGCCGTTCGTCCTGTCTGAGTAAATGCGATATCGGAGCCTTTCAGATTGTCCTTTACGTCTATGGAAGTATCGTACTCAAACAGAGTCGGTACAGCCTCCGAAACGCTTATAGAGCTTCCGTACGTGAGGTCGGTATCGTTTTTGAACATCGCCTCTTCGTAGTGCTTAAGCTTAAAGCTGCCGTTCTTTATTGTGTCTGTGGTAGTGGAATCGTCGGCGTGGACAATATTGTATTTCTTTCCTGCCGAGCCGCCGTAGCCTAAGCCGTTCTGATTAAACGTGAAGTCAAAGTCGTAATCCTTGGCGAGCTCGTCTACTCTGTCCTCGATACCGTTGTTGATACCGTCTATCTCAACCTCTTTATAAACGTCAAGCTCGTTGAGGATAGGCTGAATCGAGAATTCTATTCTGAGGTTGGAATCGTTTGTTCCGCGCTCCATATAGAATACTGTCATTTTGTGCTTCTTTGTGGGGTCGGTGTTGTTGAAGCTGAAGGTTTTTGTAACCGCCGCGCCGTTTTTATTGTTATCTGTCATCGCAACGGTCTGGGTGTTATTTTCGGTGGTGTTGAACTCGCCGTAAACCTTATTCGCGGTCGAGGTGATCGTATTCACACCCGCGCCGAAGTTGATAGAGCCCGTAGTAGGTCTGTGAGCGCCGCCGAGGTCAAGAATAAGCTGACCGTCAACAAATACCCAGACGTCGTCGTCTCCCGAATAGTTGAACTGAGCAGGCGTATTTGAGTTGAGCATACCGTTCTCGGGAAGAGTAAAGTCCATATCAACTCTTACGCCGAAGCCGTAGTTGCGGGGATAATTATTTGTCGTTGTGTTAAACGGGAAGAAACCGTTCTTTTTATCGAGCTTACCCTTTACTCCCTCGCTGTTATAATATTTGAGCTTGCTCTGCGAAAGGTCGGTGTCATTGAACTCAAAAGCTATGTTATCTTTTCTTGAGGAACCGTCGGAGTCAAAGGTGTAGGTCTTTACGCCGTTGGATGCGGTTTTCTCAACGAACGGGAATTTGGAGCTGATGATCTTTGCTCTCGCTCCGCCCGCTACATTCTGTATACCCGACTTGTAAATGGTAGAGGAAACGGTGCCTCCGCTTGTCAGTATTACATCGGTGACGTTGCTGACGATGTAAGAACCGTTTTCTTTATATTCGTAGAAATGGCTGCGGTAATTGGTTGAGCTCGCGAGCTGAACGCTGCCGAGATTCTTATCTACAACATAACGGTAGAGCGTGCCTGTATTGCCGCTGATCGTAACGGAATCCGCAACCTTTTCAGGATGCGCGTCCTTGAATGCTCCGACGCCTTCTTTCCAGAAATTACAGTAAATATTGTTCTGCCCCAGTTTTTTGTTATCGAGGATATAAAGAACTTCCTTCTCGCTTGTTGAGGTCTCCATCAGCCAGTCGTTGTCAAAATACGGAGCCTTGAGCGTGTCGGTCATATAAAGGTTTCCGTTCTTGAGATTACTCTTTACGATACCGAGAATACTCCTTTCATTGTCACCGCCGAGGAAGTTCGAGTTGTTAGCCGCCTTAAAATTATCCTCAGTGATGGTAGGTGTACGGGTGTCCTTGATATCGTTGTAATACTGAACAATAAATCTTTTCGCGGTATCATCATCACCGAATATCAGCGGATATCTCCAGTTTTTATTCTCCGTTTTCTTCGCTATGGCGATCAATTCATCGTTAAGATTGCTGAACTGCTTACGGTAAGCGTCAGAGAAGTCGTCATCGATAAAGCTGCTGCGCCATCCGCCCGAGCGTTCATTGTTGGAATAATAATCGTAATAATATGCGTCAAAGCCGACTACCTTGCCGCCGCCCGTGGGGGTGACGGAGCTGAAGTTCGTATCGGTTACGGAGAAGTCCGAGGGAAGAGTATCAGCCGTCTTGGCAAGCTCGAGGGTTGTCCAGTTTCTGTCCTTTGAGACATAAACAGGCTCTGCCTCGTCGGAGAATACCGAACCCTGATCCTTCTTCGAGGACGTCTTGAAGTCGGCACCATTAGAGAACGAAACCATCGCTCCTAAATACACGTCAGCCTTGAAGATAAGCGGAGATGTGCTCTCCGTAGTCATAGCCACTGAAGTGTAGAAAGGCTCGTCGTCATCGTCGTCGTAGTGGACGTACGCCGTACCCCAGTTTGAATTCGGCTTGAAGTAAACCGTTTTCTTGGGAGTCGAGCTGTTGTATTTACTCCATTTCGCCGAAGTCTTTGAGGTTATGTAGAGGTCGTTGAGGTTGTCGGCAACTCTGTCGGCAAACGAAGCCTCGATCGATCTGTCAACGTCGGTATAGGAAACCCACTTGTTCTCCGTGGAGCTGTAAACCTTGATGTTGTTCGCGGTAGAAGCGTTGAGTGTGAGGTCCGCGGTCTGCTTGTCGCTGCCCGTGAAGATAATGTTCTGGTACGGTCCCGAAAGGCTGCTGTTCTGATCTATCGTCGCGGAATAGAATTTTGTACCGCTGAGATTAGTCATGCTTTTACGGCTGTTCCAGTCAGCATCCTTATAGGTAACGCCCGAAATCTTGCTCCACGCATAGTATTTAAGGTTGGTCCAGTTCGAGGAGGTGTTGTCGTAGAACACGACCGTCTGCGTAGAAGAAGCGGCTGAGATAACAGCGTTCATAGCTGTGATGTTCGAGCTCTTGGTCGCGTTGACCTTCTCGAGCCTTATCTTCGCAGCGGCGTTCACTCCCGTAACGGAGATCTTATTATCCGTCGGGGTTTTGGTCGTGGTGCTTATCACATCTCCGCTGCTGTTCAGGAATTTCACCCTGATATCGGAGCCCTGCCAGCTGCTGTCGCTGAGATTGATATTAATAGTTTCGCCGCCCGACAAAGTCGCTGAGCCTGACGCGCTTACGCTTGCGGGCGTTATGCCGATTTGCATAAACGACGCCACGATCAGCAGCGCAAGCATCAGGGCAATCGTCCTGCCTGCCGCTGTGCGGGCTGTCTTTTTAATTCGGAGCATTATGCTTCCTCCTCTTCATATAATCGCGACAAATCACGCATAGCTC
The DNA here is from genome assembly GCA_020625635.1 of bacterium. Taxonomy (GTDB): domain Bacteria; phylum Bacillota; class Clostridia; order Oscillospirales; family Acutalibacteraceae; genus Ruminococcoides. The sequence goes on along the minus strand of JAHLBL010000040.1, from coordinate 3,743 downwards.
TTTCAGCGTGCCGTCCGTATTCCGGACAGCCGCTCTGTGCCTGTAGCGTAAAAACAGCTGTGCGTGAAGTAGTTGTGTCATATCTTTACATTTAATACACCAAACTTCTATATATGTCAATTACAAATTATTGATATTTTTCACATTTTTGTTACCAAAAAAGGAAAATAACGCACTTTTTTTCTTCCGCCTTAATCAAAAAGTGTGTTTCATTATATATTAGTGATTTTGTGTTGGATTTTTACAATTATGTATCTCTTTTCCCTTTCTATTATGTAAGTAATGTAGCATAGACAAAAATAATGAAATATGATATAATTTTTGAGTAATGTTTTACAAAAACATAACATGAGGAGGATTGTTATGAAAAAATCAAAACGAATACTGCTCAGTTCGGTCTCGATCGTTCTGACGGTAATTCTGTGCCTGTCACTCGTGCCGATGTCGGCTATGGCGGCACAGACACGAAAAACGCCATCGGCGGCTGACGGTCCCGGTAAGAATCATTCCTACATCTCCGTAAGCGACGAGAGCTCAAAGGCGCCGAGCGCGGACTATTCCGACGGCTTTCTGTACGCCTACACCAACAAGCACGGCGCTAAAAGCCTCTTCGGCGGAGCCGTGAGCTACGATTTAAAGTCAAACACTCTTACACTGAAGAACTTCAAGGAAAAAGCAAGATTCTTTGAAATCTGCAATATGGGCGACGATTTTAAAATCAAGCTCTCGGGCACAAGCACCGTAAGCTCAATCTCCGCCTTCGGCTACGAGGGCGAATGCTCGATGAACTTCACGGGCAACGGAACACTGAACGTCCTCGACTACGGCATCGAGCTGTTCGGCAACGAATCCAGCGGCGTGCTGAGCTTTGACAAAAACGTTACCGTTAACGCTTCCTACAAGGGAGGCTCCGCGATACACGTTTCGGGCACCACCTCCCCCAAGCCCCTCGTTGTAAAGGGCAAGGAGAAAAACGGTGGAAAAGCGGGCAGGATCGCTATTAAGAAGGCTGAGATCCCGTGGTACTACGATAAAAAGATGAAGTCGCAGTACTACGTTTTCTACAACCCCAACAAGCCTTATGCTCAGTACAGCGATTTCGCCGAGACGGTTTACTTCGGCATAAACGAGCCTATGCTGCGCACGGGCGTAACGAGAAGAAACGACAACCTCGAGCACGACTGTCTCCAGTTCACGCTTATGGCTCTCTACGAGGACGAGGACGGCTTTGTTATCCAGACCACTCTGGTTCAGAATTATGTCTGGGACGACGACCCGCTGTACGCGTCGCTCAAGGATGACTACCGCAACGTCACCTACGATATGGTCGATCCCGATTATCAGCTTGTCGACACGACTCACTACACCGACGACTGGGCTGTCGTAGACAAAAACAACAACGCTATGTCGAGCGTCAGCATCGTACCGGGCGACACAGCAGTTGAAGCTCTTCCCGAGATTATAACGGCATCTCTCCCGGGCGGCGTTACGGGTAAAAAATACTCATCTCAGCTCGAGGCAACACCCGCCAACGACGGAAAAATCACATCCTATAGGCTCAGCGGCTCTGCGGCAGACTGGCTTACAGTAGATAACAGCGGATTTCTCTCGGGTAAGCCGACAAAGGCTGGCAATTACACCGCGGAAGTCACAGCGACAGAGACGAACGGCTCCAAAAAATGGGAAAGCGCGTCCGTTTCACTCACAATCAAAGTATCCGACCCCAACAACAAGGTCATAATCAACAACAAGGTAACCGATAAATACTTCCACAAGCTCATTGTACGCAAAAGCTCGGACAACTCGGTTGTCAAAACCTTAAACATCAACAGCAAGTCCATCCCCGAGAAAGCCGCGTACTATCTCGGAGACCTTCCCGCGGGCACCTATGAGGTCGAGTTCTGCGGCGAGGTTACAGGCGGAAACGTCTCCTACGAGAACGCGAAGGCGGAGCTCAAGGTCGAGGAAAACAACATCCAGACCGTCAGCGTTTCGCCCTCCGAGCCCAAAGTCACCCCGAACGATGGATCGGTGATGATAAACGTCCCCGAATCCGAGATTCTCGAGGGCTTCAGTTCTTACTTTGTCGAATTAACACTCAGCGACAGCAGCATTGTAAACAGAGTGTTTTCCTACAACAGCAATAAAAGCGAAAGCTTGATTCCCGACATTCTCAAGGACGGAAATACTGTTACGGACGCAAAAATATACTGCTTCGATTCTATGCACGATAAGGTTGAGATTATGGAGGGTGAGCCCGAATACGACGGCAACACCATCACCTTCCATGTAAGCCTCAGCGATTTCGTCAATTATACGGTCACTGGTATTCCCGACGATATAAAAGGTATTGTTTTAGGCAAATCGATCAGATCAGGATACACCAACGTTCAGAACGGCAGCAAGCTTTTCATTAAAAAGATCGACGAGAAAAAACCTCTTTTTGTAAAAAATATTATTTTTGCCGATCCCGCGACATGGAACACCTTCTACGATTATCCCGCGGTCAAGGTTGAAGGCGATAAACTCGAACTTAGCTTTTCCCCGCTGGAGAAAAATATCAATGTCAGCGGTAAGGTAGTCGACGACAAGGGCGATCCCGTCAAAAACGCGACTGTCACGATCTCGCAGAATCATCTTTATGTTTCGTCGTCCTTTATAACCGTTACGGACGAGAACGGCGAATACAGCGCAAAAATCTACAGCCGCGTTCCCGTCCGCGTGAGCGCTGCGGCTAACGGATATGATTCAAAGACTTCCGACGAACTCGCAGGCTCGAATTCCGACATAAAAGAGGACATCACTCTTAAAAAGCAGAACGCCATCACTCTCGTTATAAAAGGCGGCGAGGTTAAAAACGCCACCATAACCTGGGCTCAGCACCAGACAAGCGGAATCAGCGGCGACCGCTTTAATCTTCCCGTAACTATTGACGGAGATTACGAAGTTTTCCTCTCCTCTACCGACACCGTAGACACCGCTAAGGCAACGGTCAAAGTCAAGGACGGCTACGGCTATGTTGAGATGACTCCCACCCGTAAGGGAACAATCAGCTGGCAGGAGCTCGACGAGGATCAGAACCCCGTTAACGATTACACGGGCTATTACGTTAAAATCAATAACGGCGGAACCTACCTCGCGGGACAGATCAACTCAACGATCGTAAATCCCGGCGAATACACTGTAGGTCTATACAAAAACGTATGGGACAGCAAGCCCATTGCAGAACAGACGCTGACAGTCACGTCGGGCGAAACGGTCTATTTCAATCAGAAGCTCCCCGATGGAGAAACGACCGAAAACACCTCAAAGGCGAGCTTTACGGCTGTGGACAAAGCTATGACAGGAGAGCAGTACCGCGTTTCGGGTACGATCAGCTCTATTGACAACAAGTTTATCACAGGCATAAAAGTCGAAAGCATTTTACAGGGAAACGCCAACGAAAACTATTCCGTAAAATACGCTTCCGTGAACGGAACCCGCGTAAAAATAAATTCGGGAATTATCAAGAGGAACGATAATCCCGAAACCGACTGGTCGCTGCCGTTAAAGCTTACGTTATACTGTGAGCAGAAGGCGACAAACAGAAGCCGCAGCCAGACCGTTTCGGTTTATGTCCGGACAAGCGATAACAAGGACGAAAAGCCTGATCTCAATTGGAAAAACGCGTCGCGCGTCGCGAGCATAACTACTCTCTACTCGCCCTCGATAACGCTCGATATGCCCGAGGAAATCGGCGGCAA
>JAHLBL010000004.1 GCA_020625635.1 bacterium | reverse complement strand
CCGATGTCGATAACGAACTCGACGTCGGGCATAAAGTGCTTGGCGGCGGTGAAGTGGGCTACCGTCTCGACGATACCGTAATCGACCGAGAACGCGTTTTTGATGAGGTCCTCGCCGTAGCCCGTTACGGCGGAGGAGGCGATGTCGAGGTCGGGGTTGATCTCGTAAACCTCGGTGAGAAAGCTCTTTATAAGCTGGACGGGGTTGCCCTTTGAGGGCATATATTTCGAGTAGAGCAGGTCGCAGTTCTCGGAGAGGACGACCGCCTTTACGGTGGTCGAGCCCGAGTCCATTCCCACATAGGCTCTGCCCTTGTAATTCTTTAAATCCTTTGTTTCAACGTGAGCCCTTTCGTGGCGCTCAATAAACTTTTTATAGTCGTCCTCGGTCTCGAAGAGCGGAGGATTGAAGGCGAAGTTGCCCGTGCCCCTGTAGTCCTTTACCGCGGAGATAACCTCGTCGAAGCTGATGGGCTTTTCGGCGCAGAGAGCCGCGCCGCAGGCGACGTAATACAGGGAGTTTTCGGGACAGATTCCCGTTGTGCCGAGAGTCTTGTCGAAGCAGCGGCGAAGCTCGCTCATAAAGGTGAGCGGACCGCCGAGGTAGACTACCTTGCCCTCGATTTCACGTCCCTGAGCAAGTCCCGCGACCGTCTGGGATACGACGGCGTTAAAGATACTTTCGGCTATGTCAGCCTTGCGCGCGCCCTGGTTGAGCAGGGGCTGGATATCCGTTTTGGCGAATACTCCGCAGCGCGAGGCTATAGTGTAGGTCTTTTCGTGCTCCTTTGCGAGCTCGTCCATCTCCTCGAGAGGGACGTTGAGCAGGGTAGCCATCTGGTCGATAAACGCGCCCGTACCGCCCGCGCAGGTTCCGTTCATACGAACCTCGAGCCCGCCCGAGAGGAAGAGTATCTTCGCGTCCTCGCCGCCGAGCTCGATCACAACGTCGGTGCCGGGGATAAATGTATTAGCGGCTACACGGGTAGCGTAAACCTCCTGCACAAAGTCTATTCCGCAGGTTTCGGCTACGCCCATACCCGCGCTTCCGCTCATAGCGACAGAAGCGTTCTCAACGCCCTCTACCTCGCCGCGCACGAGCGACAGGATCTCCCCTATCTTTTCGGTAATACGCGAGTAGTGACGCTGGTATGTACTGTATATTAACTTGTTTTCGTCGTCAAGCACCACGCACTTTATCGTGGTTGAACCGATATCAAGTCCAAGTCTCATTTCGTCCTCCGATTTTGCATAGTATCCGATTGTATATTCTTTAATATTATAGAATAAAACAGCCGAATTATAATTCTTTTACAGAACTATAATTCGGCTTATCTCTTTTTGACAAAATTTTATAAGGGATACATAAGGATAATGTATACACTTGATTAATAACGGCAATAAGTGTATAATAAAGCTTGTAGAAAAACCCGATTACGGGGAGATTTTTGTGTCCTTATCATTCTGTCCGAGCAGTCTTTCCATCTCCCTGTCCGCTCTCGCCCCCGCCACAAGACAGGCGTAGAGCATTACCATAAACACAGCGGCGCATACTGCCGCGATAATAAGCCATACCATTTTTGTCACCTCTGCCACATAATACGAATACAAAAACAGTATGTGCGGAATTCGGGAAAATATAAAAATTTTTAAGGATTTTAAAATGGATAATAACAAGCATTGCGCGTATCTGCTGAAGCTGCTGTTCTCCCTGATAAACGAAACCGAGCCTCCCAAGCCCGACAATGAGATCGATTTCGGCTGTCTTTACGAGCTCGCCAAGCTTCACGACGTTCTCAATATGTCGTACTACGCGATTGAAAAACTCGATATCACTATCGACAGCGCTCTGAAAAAGAATTGGGCTGACAAGCGCTCCCAGTGCTTCCACCGCAACCTTATCCAGACCGCGGAGTTTCACGCGCTCTGCGACGCGTTTGAACGCGAGGGCGTTGAGTTTATGCCGCTGAAGGGGCTTTATATCTGCGAGCTATATCCCTCACCCGACTACAGGTATATGAGCGACCTCGATCTGCTCGTAAAGGACGCGGCTAAGGCGGGCGAAGCCGCTAAAGGTCTCGGCTACACCGCCGAGCGAATCAACTTTATGTACGACGACAGCTACATCAAGCCGCCGTTTATGCATCTTGAGCTTCACCGCGACCTGTTCAGGATCGACTCGCCGTTCTACGATTATTATCAGGACGCGTTTGAACGCGCCGTAAACAGCGGCGGTTCGCGGTATGATATGACGCCCGAGGACAGCTACGTCTACTTTATCACCCACCTCTACAAGCACTACTGCGAGTCGGGAACGGGAATACGCTCCGTTATGGACATTTACCTTCTCGATAAAAAGCACCTGCCGAAGCTTGACAGGGCGGATTTTGACTCGAAGCTCGATGAACTCGGATTAAAGCTGTTTTACGAGGAGTTCTCCGCTCTCGCCGAAAAATGGTTCGGACGCGGAGATTTTGAGTGCTTTTCCGACGAGGAGCTGTACATCCTCGGAAGCGGGACCTTCGGCTTGACCGACAACAAGATTCTGAACCGCCTTAATCAGCTCGGCGAGGAGCATTTCTATCTGAAGCGGATTTTCCCGCCTCCCGCGTATATGAAGGACATTTTTTATCCCGTGCGCAAATGCCCGCCGCTGCTGCCGATATTCTATCTTTACCGTATAATCAGGCTGATTTCGCCGAAATACCGAAAAAAAGTCGAGTACGAGCTGAAGGTACTCAAGGATAATCAGGACAAAAACTGAGCCGTCGCAAACGCGACGGCTTTTGTCATCTCTTTATATGAAGCACGTAAAGCACTCTTTTTATCTTGTTTTTCAGGTTCTGCGTCGGGAAGCATTTGCCTGCAACCTTCTTGAATTTTTCGCCCGACTCCATGCCGCTGATAAACATTTCCCTCTGTGGCGAGGGCTCTGACGGAGACTCAAGCTGGTGATTGCAGCTCACCGCGTGGTCAAGGTCAACATCGAACAGGCAAAGTCCCGAGTTGTTGAGCAGACTGATTCCCTTTTCGGTCTGGCACAGCGCAATCGAAATTCCCGCGCGCATCTGCTCAGAGCCGAGCTCACTGCCCCACGAGTCGCCGATAGTGATATCGGAAACTCTCTCGATACGGGCGTACCTACAGCTGTAGCAGTTCTCCGTATAGGAGGTCGCGCTCAGAAACGCCTTAGTATAGGTGTCGGTTATCGCAGGTACATTGAAGGGCTTTTCGGCAGTATTCAAACGGAATCCCATTCCTTCCCTGAACTTCGCGCAGCCAAGGTCGCTGATTTTCATATTATAGTCCTCAAGGAAGGACGCGAGAACCTTCGGCGACGGAGAGCCGTGACAGATAAGGTCGACCGTATAGAGATTCTCATGGTCGCGGGTATAGTTACGCGCCGCCGCAGCCTGACACGGAAGTCCGACGAAAAGCACTTTGCTGCCGCTTTTCAGCAGCTTAGCGATTTCCTTATACGCGCCCGCGGGGTTGCTCTTCACGTACTTTGAGCCTGCAAACCTTTTTACCTCGTCCTCGCTGTGCGCGAAAATAAAGCCGTAGTCGTCGCCGACATGGGCGCAGCTGCACACAACGCCGCCGCTTCTGACGAACGCCAGCTCGAGCGCCGCCGCGAAACCGCCCGAGGACGAAGCCGCGCGCACGGCTGAATCCTCAGCCCAGCCCTGTTTCCAGAGAATCGGCTTACGGAATTCAGGAGGATTGTTCTGCTGGCACACCTTGTGACAGGCTCCGCAGTTAACGCAAAGATCGCTGTCTATGACCGCGTTGTACTCACGGATAGTGTCCTCGATTCTTACAGCGTTTTTCGGGCATATATCAACGCAAGCCATACAGCCCGAGCATTTGGATTTTTCGCATACTGTCTGCATATTAACCTCTCTTATATAACGGTTTGTGAAAACATACCAAGCAGATAATTGAAGAAGCCGTTAGGAAATGCGCCAAGGATAAACAGAGTTCCGAATCTTAACAGCTCGGAAATAATAAACATTGCCGCAATAATCAAAAGCATATTTCTGACATACGTAAGCGGATTAATTTTCATAACCCTGTACATAATCACAAAATAAATAATCTGTACAATAATAAATGTGACAACAATCAGAAGCGACGTGATAAAGATATCGTGGAACATATAAAAGCCGCATATTACGCTCACAGCTGCAAAAACCGTCTGAGCGCAGCAGCAATACAGAGCATACTGCTGCTTATTCAGCACTATGTCGAGACCGCGCGTAGACATAGAAATAAAATTAAAGAGCGTACGATAAACTATAATACGACAAATAATACTTCCTACACTGTATTCCATTCCGAAGAAAATGTTTATAGCCACATCGCCGTAAGCCGCAAACAGCGTCATAGGAACAAGCGCAATCAGCATTCCGCGATTTACATTACGCTTAACAAAATCACCGATTTCCAGACCTTTGCGGCGCATTTCAGCCGCTTTCTGGTAGAATACCGTTCCTAACGGCTGACCGAGGAAGGTCGCGGGAATCGTCAGAAGCTTCTGAGAAATAGAGAAATAACCGAGAATCGTGTTGCCGAACAACGAGCTTATAAGCAGATTAGGCAATTCGGTTCTGAGAATAATCATAATGGACGCGGGCATCTGATAACGAACGTAGTCCTTATTCTCTTTTATGGTCTTTTTATATTCCTCGAGTTTAATATGACGTTCGGTCTTAGGAAGATGACGTCTGAGGTGGAAGAGAGTCAGCTCCTGACCGACTATATTTCCGATAAAATAACCGTAGCTAAGACAGACAGTCCAGCCCGTATATTTTCCAAGATATGCCAGTCCGATGGAAACAACCGCGATACTTCCGAATCGGATCGTCGCGTTCTTCATCAACACATTGTACTGTTTCTCACGTGTGAGCAGAGTGCTGCAGTTAACAATCTGCCTTAGCTCATAAGCGTAAAGAATCGTAAAGATTCCGATAGTTAATGCGTAGGAAATCTCGGATTGGATTATGATATAGTAAAGCGTTATTACCAAGCCCGACGCTATTGATAACAAAAGCGAGAGCTTTGTAACAATACTGTATCGCCGCAATATCTTGTCGTCGTCACACATCATCATAGAGTTGGACAGACCGAGATCGGTATACTGCATTACAATGTTGGAAAAGGCGGTTACTACCGTCCAGATACCAATAACTTCAGCTCCGTAAAGTCTTGTGATAAACGGCAGTGTAAGGATCGCGATAATCTGCCCCATTACAGTGCCCGACGATAGTTTTGTAACATTTATGAGCGAATCTGAAAGCTTAATCTTCTTCATTTTTTCCTCTTTTAAAGCCCTGCTTTTTCAAAATATCCCAGAGCGTGGTCACGCTCACTCTCAACGAAAGCATTAAAGGAAGCGTAATCATAATTAATGTCAAGAATTTTCTCAAGCATATCGGGGTTGCTGACCTTATGAGAATCAATGCCCAGTCTGTTCAGCAAATCGTCCAGCTTGTTTTTATTGCTGTCTCTGACAAAAGCGCCAAAGGGGCGGTTAAGCTTTGCCGCCATAACCGTTCCGTGGAAAGTATCGGTCACTATACATTCGGCGTGCTTGAAATACGCAAGCACCTGAAACGGTGATATAACCGCAAATTCGTCACACCACGGCAGCGAGCCGCCGATCGCGATCGTCTTCAGATTATGTTTTTTCGCGTAATTTATTATAGCGTTAATCTCTTTTTTCGAATCGATACGGTTGTGGTAAGCGTAAACAACCATATAAGGATAGCTCGGGACACCCTGCTTCTCGCCTAAGGCAATTTCATCCTCAAACCCGTAAATCAAAACGGGGTCAAGATTCTGCTCAGGCTCAACTCCCGTAAGCTTTTTCACAAGCGCCCTTGTGTTTTCATCACGAACCGAAACCGCACTGAGTTTACGGAGAGCTGATTTTACAACCGCTTTGTCACCGGTGCTCATATCATCGAGCCCCGTATAGCCGCAGGACGCCGCATAGCTCATAACTACAGGTACGCCGGGGATATCTCCGAAGCGCTGTCCCGTTATTCCCCAAAAGCTATCGGGTGAACAGTTGAAAATTTCGTCGCTTCCGATAATCACGGCATCACAGCCGTCCGACGCCATATTCTCCGAAGTCAGTCCAAGGTAACTGTTCTGTACTTCCCTGAACATCACGCTCATCTGCTTGTTCTTCTCACTGTCCTTCATACGTCTGAAAAAGTATTTGTCGACGTACTTCAGCTTTTCGAGTTTTTGTTGAAGCTTACTTTTCTTAGGAGGGCAATGTCCCTTTTTCCTTTCAATATCTACATAGGTAACGGTATGACCGCGCTGCTCCATAAGCTTTTTCAGCGCGAAGGATTGGAGGAAAGAACCGTAATTCGGTATCCTCTGCATTGACAATATTCCGATTTTCATATTAATTGCCCCCTTCGAATATATCTTGTTCCGCTGTACGCGATAGCCATAGCCATAAACACAATCATATGTGTTAAATTGATTTCAACAAGCGACGCGAAAATCATAGGGTACATAAAAGCAACTACGGGATAGAGCTTTTTCAGCGCCTCGCCCCTGATGTTACGGAAGCTGATCCAGACCATAACACCGAAAAGCACCAGTCCCAAAATTCCCATATCGATAAGGATTTTAAGCACACCGTTCTGAGGATTAGCGTCGAAACCTACAACCTCCTGAACAACGTTACTGTAATAGCCATAACCAAAAACAGGCTTTTTCCCAATCAGCCTGAAAATCTCTTTCCAGATAATAAGCCTGCCGTTCCAGGTAACGGACTTTTCCAGCGTTCCGTAAATAAACTCATGTACGAAATCATTTTTGAGAATAGAGTATGAACCGAGAAGAAGAACGTCAAGCACGGAAGTTACAATAATCATAGCCTTTCCGCTCGAAAGCACGATTCTTACTCCGATAGGCACAAGCATCATCACAAAAAGTAAAACGCACGCAAGCATACCCGTAGAGCAGGTTACTTTTCGACACACAAGCACAGAAAAGCCCGTAAACGCAAAAGCGCCTAATCTCAGCGAAAGACCGTTCAGTATAAGCTTTCCGCCGCTGATTTTCCAGACTCTTTCGGTCTTATAGCTCAGCATAAACAGCAGCGCGGAAACAAAGCAGTGGATATAGGAAACAACAAACTTATTTCCTATAAAATACATTTCGTTCGGGTTGCTGAATCTGTAATGCTTAACCAGCATTAGTCCGTCAGTTATTACTATCAGCACTCCAAACGCCGCAAGCGCTGTTGCCGCATATTCCTCGAGCGAGTATTTCCCGAGAAAATTGTCCGTAACAAGGAAAATAACAAGAACCTGGACCGCAAATACCATCGACGCGACAATACTGTTCTGTGAGCCGTTGTTTATCACTGTCGAAAAGACGTTTTCCACTCCGAAAAGCACGGTAGGGATGATAATAAGCGGCATATTGTTCGCTGTCGGTATGTATCTCAGCAGAAGATACGAAAGAACCGCGTATTTAAATCCGATAAAAACAATATGCGGAAGTATGGTTATTTCGTTAAATGTTAAACACAATAACACAACATCCAATTGTATCATCTTAAATTTCATTGGTAGTCTCCGTTTTGCGATAACAGTCATCTTTTTCTCTGTTTACGCAGTATTCAATAAAGCTGTCATAGCCGTCAAACTGAGGCTTGTTGTTTCTGAGAAGCTCCATGCTCTCCTCATATGTACCCATAAGTCTGAGCTTGGTGAGATAAGCCTCGGGAAGATCGTCGGTGTTTCCTCCTGTAAAAAGGAAAAAGTATTCGTCGAGAATCTCCGCGGGAGGGTACTCTCCCCTGCGCTTTTTATATTCACATACCACGCCGTAAGCCTCGTCGAGCTGTCGGGAGAGTCTTTTTCTGTAGTATTCGTCTATGCTCATAATACGCTTCGCGGGATTTCCCGCGTAAACGCTGTCGCTCTCGAGCCTTCCCGAAACAACGCTGTTCGCGCCTATAATCGTGTTGTCGCCGACGGTAGTACCCGCGAGAATTGTAGCTCCCCAGCCGATAAACACGTTGTTTCCGATTTTCACGGGCTTTTGATTGCCCGCGACATATCCGTACTTATTTTTAAGCACCGACCAGCTGTAATCGTGGGTAAGAACCGTAACAGGGCCCGTAATCATAACATGATCGCCGATAGTCAGCAGGTGCGGATTCTGCATATCTATTGTGGTGTTGTACGGTCTGAAGAACTTAACGTCCGTTCCGACCTTAACGCCCGACCTTCTGAGCTGAGCGATATAACTGTCGCTGGTCGCCTTATAGCCGAGAGCCTTATTCTTCAACTTTGTTTTCAATCCCATAGTTTTACGCCTTTCCTCCGCGTTTATTTGTCTTTTCAAGCAGGATATACAGCAGTCCCGCCGCGCGGCGCTTTACGAGGCGCAGGAAAAGCTTCTGCGGAAAATCTAGCCTGCTTACGGGGTAGCTGTCGATACAGCTTACGGTAAACTCGTCGGAGCACATCCTCTTCATACTCTGCTTCGCTTCTTTTTTTGTCTTGCCCGAGCGGTTTACGTTCTCCTCGCTGAGGCACTTTCTGAGATACACAAAATACTGGCGTTTGGCGCGCAGAATACTCTCGTCGCCCCAGCCGTATTCGTCGAGCCTCTTTAAAATCTCTCTGAACAAATAAACGGACTTTTCAAAGCGGTCGCTCTTATAGGTCTGGGTGAGGGAGTTGTCGTTTACTCTGTAGCAGTAGCCGTCGGTGTCGGCGGTACAGATTTTTTCGGAGTAACGGAAGTAATCTATATCAAAAATCATATCCTCGGCGATAAACTCTCTCTCCGAGGGGAAGCGTACGCCGTGCTTCCTTATAATATCCATACTGTAAAGAGAGCACCAGACCGAGGGACGGAAGGAGTCCTTTTTATCGGGCAGGCTGCCCATCTGACGCGGCAAAAACTCTTTCGCGGTGTAGCAGGCGGCTTCGGGAGCAGAGCTGAAGGTAAATTCGCCTCCGTCAAAGAAACGGCTGTAGCCGCCCACGCAGGTATCGGCGCCGTTTTCCCTGAGAGCGTTTACGAGCTTTTCGAGGGTGTCGGGCTTGAGATAATCGTCGGAGTCAACGAAATTGACGAAGCCGCCCTTCGCCGCCTCCATACCCGTGTTGCGCGCGAGTCCGAGTCCCGCGTTTTCCTTATGGATCACGCGGATAAAGTCGTATTTTTCGGCGTATTCATCGCAGATCTTTCCGCTGCCGTCCTTAGAGCCGTCGTCGACAAGGATAATCTCAACATCCTTATATGTCTGGTCAATCAGACTGTCGACGCACTGCCGCAGATATTTTTCCACGTTATAAACGGGAACTATAACACTAATCAAATAATCACGCTCCAATTCTTTTACACGGACACCTGCTCTTGTTTCATTTTATTTAACAATTCGGTAATATCTATGTACCGGGACTTGCCGTAAGGCTCGTATGAAGCCAGAACAAAGTCTTTTCGGGCTGCCTGTTTTATCTTAATAATACATTCATCATGCGGAACATTCTGCCAGTCCTTTACGGTAAAGAACAGCTTGTATTTATACGGAAGCTTTAAAAACGCCTTTAAATCTTCTTCCGTACAGCCGTTTTGGTCGTTAAACTTAACGAGCATATTCTCCTTATTAACACGGCTGCATCTTCTGCGCCACTTATCAGCCGCTTGTTCCTTGCTGTGATAATGCAGGAAATTAATTTTTATGCTCTCGTCTTTTATCGACAGAATCCCGACAGGACATCCCTGCTCCGAAGCCTCCTCCTCAAAAGTCAGCTCCGCACCGAGATACTCATCAAGACGCGTAAGAAATTTTATATAATCCTGAGCCGAAAAGAACAATCCGACAGTAGGCGTATCCTTCAAAAGATTGTATGACTCATAAACCATTCCGCCCCAGCAATTGTTTGAGATGATGGTAAAATCAAGGTTTTTCAAATCTTTTTTTCGTTTTTCGGCAAATTTAACTCTGAAAAACTTATTGACCTTCAGACGAAAGCCTTCATATGTAGGCATAAATCATCACCTGCTTTAATGAGAATAATTATCGTAAACCTGTTAATTCGCTTGAGATATCGTTTATGATTTCCTCGTCCGCTGTTTCGGAGAACTTTCTCGCGAACAGCTTTCCGCACGACATAAGCAAACCGAGGTCCTGCTTTGTAAAGGTGTACGGATTGCCGTTTGAACCGCGCTCCCAGTCAATAAAACGCATATTATCGGGAGTTGAGCCGTTGTTTTTATACAGCTTATCCTTAAACCCGCAGTTATAAGCAACCGTCTGTACAAAAAGCTCGTCCGCGCAGTTTGTTTTTGAAAAAGTCTTAGTGATTTTTTCTTTGTTTTTCAGTATTTCGTTAACGAGCGCGTCCGAAATACTAACCCACTGGGAACCGTATTTTACCTGCCAGTCGAGAGACTTTGTTCTGTTGACGCGAAGCAAAAGCTGCAGCACAAGCAGAACTCTCTCGAAAAACGTGAAAAGGCTGTTAAGCGCTTTAACCGAAAACCTTCTCCTGTAGTTCTGTAAAAAGTGATACAAACGTGTTCTTCTGGCGATTTCAGGGTCATTATTAAGCTTTTCGTCATCATACTGAATAAACTCATATCCCGAATTTTCGCTGAAAAAGCGGTCGAGCTCGCTGTTGCTCACGAGAGGCAGATCCGCTCCCGACAGCAGGTGGTAATAATCATATCCCCTTTTCGCCGCTTCCTCAAACAAAAGCATTTCAGCCTGAACTATTGAGAATCCGCCCCAATATACTTTATACTTGCTGAAAAAGCTGAGGTCGGAGCTTTGTACGGCGTCGTCGAAAAAGCTTTTATCAAACCCTTTTGCGCGCTTATCAATATGAACAAAAATGTCATGGTTTTCACAGTCAAGCAGCTGTATAAGTTTTTTTAATTGTCGCCAGTTGTTATGGGCGATTATTAAAAACGCGTGTCTCATTATTTTTCTCCGTAAAGCAGCTTTTCGTATAATGACCTGAGTCTTGCGGCGGCGCTGTTGATCTCATAGCCCGCCGCCGTCATTTCAGCCCTGATCCTGTCCTTGCCGCTCTCTCTGTCGGCAAGTTCTTCGGCGAGAATTCGCCGCGCCCATTCTGACGGGGACGACTGAAGCGATTCAAAGTACACGTTGCCGCAAATCTTACATTCATCGGTAACCGAATCGGAAATAAAGCAGGGCAAGCCCGCCGCCTGCCACTCGAGCACAACAATAGGCAAGCCCTCGTAGCGGCTCGGCAGAACCATAATATCGAAAGCCGACAACAATTCTTTTATATTAGTTGAAACTCCTGTAAAAATCACGTTGTCCGCGATCCCTTTTTCACCGACAAGCCTTTTTATGTTGTCGACATTATCGCCTGTACCGACAAGTACAAGGTAAGCATCGGGGGATTTTTTCAGCACCTCGGCAAAAATCTCAACGAGAAACTCGTGGTTTTTCTGATAGTTAAAGCGTCCCACATGACCGAGTACAAGCGAGCTTTCGGGAATCGCAAGAGACTTTCTGAACTCGGCGCGATTGTCGGCGTTATACTCATAATCCGCCAGATTTCTCGCGTTCGGGATAACTGTAAACGGTTTTTTGCCGAATAACCACCTGCCCGCGTCTCTGCCGCAGGCAAAGGCGGCTGTATAAAGCCTTCCGAACAGCGGACGCATAAGCTTATCCGCTTTTTTGTTTTCACAGAAAGTGTTGTGACTGTGGGCTATCCGAACCTTAATTCCCGCGCGCTTTGCCGCCAGAAGCTCCACGCCCATAATTGCGCTGCTGCCGTGAACGTGAACGATGTCAAACTGTTCTCTTTTAAGGTATTTCTTTAATTCCCTGTAATAGCGCTTGATATCGGTTCGTCTGTATGGAATTTTATACAACCCGCAGCCTGAATCTTCAACCTGTTTCTCGACCACTTTGTCGGGGTTGTTGGTCGCAAGGACGGTAAGCTCCATATCGGTTCTGTCAATCGCGTTAAGATAAGCGAGTATACAGCTGAGGATACCGTCATTGAAAACTCCGCCCGTAGGAATATGGAGAATCTTCATTTTTTCACCTGTATTCAGAAAATACCGCACAATCAGCGCGCGCCGTGAATTATGCGGTGTTGCCTTTATTATCTGTCAAGTAATGTTTCGCGCAGGAAGTCGACCGCGGCATTACGAATGTCCTCGGTTTTTGTCTCAACATCCGAGTAATTCCATTCGGGAGCGGGGATTACGGTTTCTGTACCGACAACATACGCCGTACAGTCGGTAAGTCCTATCCTCTCAAGCAGTCCGTCAATACGGTCGTCCTCAACCAGAGCTCCCTTTTCGGCGTCCCATTTACCCATACGGAAAAATTTCTTTTCAAATATCACAGAGAACGCAGTTCCGTGGAAGCTGTTGGTGCATACATATTCGGCGTCGTTTATAAGCCTGAGAAACTGAGCAGGCGCAACGTCATACAAAACCTTGATGCCGTACTTTTTCGCTTTTTCGGCGCTGTAGCCCGTAAAGGGAGTATAAACAGGGAGACCGTACTTTTCGGAAACAGCCTTTGCCGTCTGTAAAACGCTGTCGCCGTAATTTATTGTGTAAAGGAAAATATACTTGCCGTCTGCCTCGGCTTTCTTGCTCATAAGCGGGATATAATCGGACTTCTTCAATAAAAGCGTCGGATCGCACATAACGCGCGAGTCGATTCCCATTTCCGAAAGAAAGTCACATCCTGCTTTTTCGCGTGCTGAAACAGCCGAAAAGCCGCTTAAAAAGCCTTTGACGCGTTCTTTATCGATCGTTTTCGTATCTGAACCGAAGGAGACCGCGTATGAAATCTTTTTCTTATTAAACTCAGGCATAAAATACACGTCTGAATAATCCCGCGCGCCTGTGTTCCATATTTGGTCACTGACGCAGATAACCGCGTCATAGTCCTGCGCCTCGGCGTAAACCTCCGACGCCTTTGTATATCTCGGAGTCATTTTAAGATACGTTTTTCTTATTTCCTCAAAACGGCTGACACGCCTTTTAAGCGACGGATAGTGCATCAGGGAAATAAGGTTTCTTCCCAGATCTCCGACGGAATGAGGGAAACGAAGCAGGCTGTACTGCCTGATCTGGCTGTCCGAACTGTAATCGATAATAACGTTTTCCACTCCGACCTCATTCGTCAATATCTGCTGCAGGGCGTATGCCTGGAGAAACGAACCGTTGTTGTTCGGAGCGTGAAATGTAATGGTCGCAGTTTTCATACTTTTCTCCTCTTTTTATTTTTCGACTCAAAAAGCTCGTCGACAAGCTCCGAGAAGCGCGCGTTGAATGCGGCGTTGTTACCCTCGGAGGAAGCGTTCATATCTTTGATGATCTCGTCATAATTGAGGATAGTGTCCTTGAGATCGTCGATGTTCTCGATGGTGATTATGTTGTGCTGTCTTTCGGCGACAGCCTTGGCGAACTCGAGCTGGTGGTCGTTGACGTGCTCGTCAAACTTGAACTGTCTCGGCACGACGATCGGGATTTTGCCGACCTGAAGCGGCATAATAAAGCTCGACGGTCCGCCGTGGGTAATAACGAGACGCGCTTCCTCCACGTACTTTATCATCTGACGGTACGGGTAGAGCTTGCTCCACTCGCAGTACTGAGGCTCGTAGGTCGAGAAGCCCGTCTGGATAACAACGTCCTCGGTGATGACGTTATCGCGTTTAAGGTTGTCTATATACTCAATGAGCCTGTTGAACTGCTGCTCGTGAGTTCCTACTGTTACAAAAATCATAAGCCTCTCCGAAATCAAAAAATACTTCCGAGGTTGACTGCCTTGGGGTAAACTTCTTTCATTTCCTCCCACTCGACGACAAACCTGTCGGTAACCTTGTACACCATTTTACCTGTCACGGTAGACTTGTCGATACGGTCGAATACCTCGATATACACGGTTTTTGCGTGGAAAAACAGCTTGCCGAGCCAGAAGAACGGTACTGCTACCGCCGCTCCCGACGATACGATAAGATCGGGCTTTTCCTTTCGCAGCACCTTGATCGCGATACGGGTATTCTTGATCAGCGCCTTGAGGCTGCGGTTGGTGGGATAGTAGCAGGGATACATTTTTTCACCCTCGAGAAGGCTTCTGGCGTCCTCCTTATCAAAAGTTACCCAGAAGCGCTCCTTGTCCTGCCAGAAGGGCTTGAGCATATAAAGATGTGTGAGATGTCCGCCGGACGAACCGACCAGACATACTTTTATTTTTTTATCCATATAATCAATCCAAACTTTTTAAAAGTGTTATAACGCATCAATATGGATATGGGGCTGCCATATCCATATTGTGAATAAATTTTGATACTACATTGAACCTTCCCGCTTGAACACGGTAACGACCGTTTTAAGAAGGATTTTTACATCGAGAAGGATTCTCCATTCGCGTATGTACTTGGTATCGAGCTTAACGACCTGTTCAAAGTCCGTTATCTTACTTCTGCCGCTTACCTGCCACATTCCCGTGATACCGGGCTTGATGGCGAGACGCGCGCGGTGGTGGAGCTCGTACTTCTCCCATTCGTCAACTGTCGGAGGACGTGTACCCACAAGGCTCATATCGCCCTTGAGTACGTTGAGGAACTGGGGAACCTCGTCTACGGAGAGTCTTCTGAGCCAGCCGCCGAGTCCCTTCTTGATTTTGCCGTTGGGAAGCTTTCGGCAGCCGATGATTCTCTCGTCATATTCTATTTTGAACATCATACCGTCTTTTACACGGTTCTGAGCCATGAGCTCCTGCTTGCGCTCCTCTGCGTCGACATCCATTGTGCGGAACTTATAGAGCTTGAAGCGCTTGCCGTTCTTTCCTACCCGCTCCTGCGAGAAGAAGATGGGACCGGGGGACTTAATCTTAATAAGAGGTCCGACGACGATCAGAAGCAGTCCCATTCCGATACAGCCGATGATTCCGCCGATAATATCGAAGGTTCTCTTTATAAAGAGCTGCCACGGAGCGGCGTAGTTGAGCGTAGTTGTAAGAACGGTATAACCGCCGATTTTCTCGACGAGCTGCTTTTTCTCGGAGAAACGCGGGGTTTTTGCGAGACGCTCGTGAATCGCAAGTCCCATGGTCTCAAATTCGCTTATGAGCTTGAGGGGGTATTTCGCGTTGCGGTGAACGTCGATGAACACCTCGTCGACCCACTCTCTGCACACATAGTCAGCGGCGTTGTTAACGTCCGCGACAACGGGGATTCCCTTGAAACGCTTGCCGACAAGGTTTTTGTCAACGATAATAAGCCCCGCTATGGTGTAGTGACCGTACTCGTTATCCATAAGAGTCTGTATAA
The DNA here is from genome assembly GCA_020625635.1 of bacterium. Classification (GTDB taxonomy): domain Bacteria; phylum Bacillota; class Clostridia; order Oscillospirales; family Acutalibacteraceae; genus Ruminococcoides. Next base: position 8,363 of record JAHLBL010000004.1, on the reverse strand, counting down.
CCTTGTCGGCGATATTGCTCGTTGTGACGACAAGCATCGCGTGTCCGAGCGACTTACGGTTGCGGATCTGGATAACTTTCTTGTTAATAAGCCGCATACAGAAGCTCAGCGCAATAAAAAACGGCATAGTTGCCAGCAGGGTGTTTCTCGACTCCATCGAGAAGCTGTCCTGAATCAGCGAGAAGAACGTCACTGACGAAAGGAAGACAAGCATGCAGAGCTTTATAACGGCAAGCAGCTCCTGTGACCGATTGCGCCGCAGTATATTTTTGTACGCCCTTGACAGCAGCGCGACGACAATTACGATCGCGTTGAGTATAAAGGCAAATCTGTGATATTCAGAATAAACATACGGGTTTATAAACGCCTGCGCCTGAATCATAAACGCTATCGGAAGCGCGATATTCAGGCAAAACACATCAATTATTATAAAATCGAGATGTTTAATCCAGCTTTGTACGCCCTTTTGATACATAACTTTTCACCTTATATAAATGGAAAGAGGTACCGTTTGATCACATGTAGGTATCGTAGGTGTTCGATTTCTTTGAACGGTAAATGTAATATCCGCCTTTTGAGGTCTCCACTGTAGGAACCGCATTGATGATGACGCCGAGAATTTTCGCGTCGTTGCGTCTGAGAACGTCGAGTGCCCTGTTAAGGTCGGGATATGTGGTGCTTTTGTGTTTGATTACAACGACAACGCCGTCGCAGAGTCCGATAAGCGGAATAGCGTCAATAACCATATTGACGGGAGGCGTGTCAAAAATAATATAGTCGTAACGGCTCTCAAGCTGCTTGACCATATCCTTCATTCCGTCGCTGGAGAGAAGCTCCGAGGGATTGGGCGGGATCGCGCCGAAGGTTATAAAATCGAGGTTTTCGTGGTCGGTCTTTGTGATAATCTCGTCGAGATCGCACTCGCCGTTGAGGAAATTCGCGAGTCCCTTATCGGACTCGATACCCATCGTGATGTGGGTGGTGGGACGGCGCAGGTCGCAGTCGATTACAAGGACCTTTACGCCAACCTGCTCGGACAGGGCGATTGAAATATTGACGGTTGTCGTAGTTTTGCCCTCGTTCTTAAAAGGGCTTGTGACTATGATCTTTTTACAGCCCTTTTTGATTATGGAGTAAACGAGGCTTGTCCTCGCCTTTTTGTAGGACTCCGTTACCTGGAACTGAAGCGCCTTGCTTCTTTCGGCGCTGATTTTTTTAGCCATTATTCTCCGCCTCGCTTTCCGCGTCGGTTTTTGCCGATTGTTTTCCGATTAAAATTCGCTCCTCACCGAAATCCGGGACTGCCGCAAGGATCGGTACGCCGCAGACATCGATCATATCGTTGGAGTATTTTACCTTATTATCGAGAGCCTCGCGGATAAATACGAAAATCAGAGCTAATATGAAACCCGCGATACCCGCAATAAGAGCGTTTTTCTTAGCGTTCGGACCCGAAGGAGCTGTCGGGAAGGTCGCGCAGTCGATTACGCGAAGCTGTGCGTTTGTACTGTTTTCGGAAACGACATCGGGAGCGACAGTCTCTACCTCTTTACCGATTGTATATGCGTCGTTGGGTGAACCCGCCTGAACCGTAGCGTTGAATATCATAGTCTTGCTCTCGTCGTCGTTCTTAAAGCTGACCATTCTTCTCAGCTGAGGCGCCGAATATTTTTTCTCAAGGTTGTCGGACAGTCTCTCGGCAAAATTATTTGACTGGAGCATTTCAATATAGTTGTCAACAAGCGCCGTAGCGTAGTTCAGCGACGACATATCTCCGTATGAACCCTCGTTTCTTGCCGAACTCTCTACGTAAAACTTTATATATACCGTGTAGCTTTTGGGAATAAAAATCTTTGTATAGCCAAACGCGGCTACAGCAAATACTATCGCAGCAACCGCCATAATCCAGAATCCGTGTTTAAAGGTTTTAAACAGTTCCTTGATTGATATTTCGCGCGGTTCGCCAGTTTTCTTTTTTTCCATTTTAGCACCTCTTTTTATTCTTTTTCACATATTCATTCTTTGTAATTCTACATCAAAACCGATATAAATGCAACATTTTATAAGGATTGGCAGGTTTTTTCTCCAAAATGTCCTAAAAAAACGGAAAAGGGAGAAACTTATTGCGTCAATGTGTGTAAAAATTTAACAATTTGCCTTTTTTCCTTTACTTTTTAAAAACCTTGTGATACAATAAGTAGCTGTGGAGTTGTCTTATTATTCTGACAACTGCGCAAGTGCTGAAAAAGGAGGTATATTATGATGAAGAAAATCGCAGCCGTTTTCGCGGCAGCAGTTATTATCTGCTTGTCTTGTGTCAGTGTGTTCGCGGCAGGTCTTAACGCATCCGAGCAGAGCGTTCTCGCGAATATGAACACGCCCGCCAATATGAACGGAAACAGCGTTTATGTTCCCGCATCCTACCTTAATCAGGCGGAATCTTACTTCAATACTATTGACATGACCTCTGAACAGGCAGGCGAGATTAACGGCTACATCAACTCGGGCCGTTCGTTCCTCGAAGGAACGGGAAAGTCCTCTATGAAGGAGCTTACACCCGAGCAGGTTAAAACTATAATGTCATACGCGAACTCTGCGGCAGCTGTTCTTAACCTTAACGCCGCGGGAGATGAATCGGGCTCCAAGATCATGAACAGCGACGGAGAGGTTGTTATCGACGATTCGGGCAACGTCATCAAGGCTACCGGCGGAGCTGATTATTCGCTCACTGTTGCCTTATGCTCCGTTTTCGCTGTAATGCTCGCGGGATGTACGGCATTTACTCTCGCAAGAAAGAGAAGCCTGCAGTATGAAGATGTCAGGTAGCAGTAAGAAAAACATCAGGAATCTCATTATCGCTCCGCTGATATGCTTCGTCGCCGTATGCGCCGCCCTTCTGGTTGTGCTGGCGCCGACCATAAAGGACGCCTTCTCCATCGGTACAATGTTTATCTCGGATAAGCAGATGGATTACTCGGGTGATTACGAGGATATCTTCATTCCTACCGATAAGAACGGCGACACCGTTAACGCGGAGGACGTTGAGTTTCCGACCATCAACAAGCAGTTCGGTGAGTTAGCCGTCGAGAGCTGCGACGTTCAAGCCAAACTTTTCTTTGGCGACGGAAAGATTCCGCTGAAGAACGGCGTAGGTATCTACGCGGGAAGCTTTGTCCCCGGCTACGGCAAGACGATTCTTGTCGCGGGACACAACAACACCTACTTCAACGGACTTAAAAGCATTAAAAAAGGCGACGTTGTCTCCGTAAGAACAAGCTGGGGCAACTACAAGTATAAGGTTAAAGAGACGAAAGTGCTTGACGCACAGGACAAAAAAGCAATCGATTTAAACGCCGATAAGGAAACGCTCGTGATGTACACCTGCTATCCCTTCGACGAAATCGGTCTTACTTCAAAAAGATTCTTCGTCTACGCCGATAAGATTTCAGGTCCCGAAATTGTCGGGCTTTACGGATGAGGTGACGCGTATGAAGAACTTTTTCAGGAATAATAAGGTTTCATTGATCGTTAATGCCCTGCTCGTGTTCTTCCTCGCGATATGTATCGTGGGAAGTTCGATGACAGCGTTGATCAGGTTCACCGCCTTTAACCCCGCCTTTATGACAGACTCGCTCAACGAGTCCAGATATTACGCCGACCTCTGCGATGAAGTCAAGGATGAACTTGTTTACATCGGCGACGCCAGCGGACTGGACAGAGAGTTTTTCGACGAGTTCGTCGACGAGCTTATGGTGCGCGAGGATGTCCAGAGCTATGTGGACGCGTTCTACTCGGGTAAGAAGCTCGAGGTCGATACCTCGAATTTCGAGAAACAGCTCAGAAGCGCGATTGAGGCTTACGAAATCGGGAAGGGCATCAACACCGAGAAGGTAAATCAGGACAGCGTAGATTACTTTGTAAAGGAAGCTGCCAAGGTTTACTCAGGCAGAATCAGGGTTTCATATCTTTCGATTCTGCAGGACAGAGTACGCCGAAACACCCCCAAATACACGATCCTCATGCTGGTGCTCGCGGCAATAGCGGCGGGAATTATCCTGCTTATGCTGTTTACCGAGCGATGGAAGCACAAGGCGGTACGCCGCATCTACTACAGCTTCACAGCTGCGGGACTGGTAATGCTGCTGATACCGATCGTGGTATTCGCAAGCGGACTGATTGATAAAATCAACTTTGTCAGGCTGTCCGCAAAGGAAATGTATGTAACGCTTTTAAACACCTTCTTTTCGGATGTGCTCACAATTGCGGTTACGCTGCTTGTAATATCCGCCGCGCTCTGTGTAACGCATCTGATGCTTAGGAAAAAAGCGTCACAATAAACAGGCAACCACTGAAATATTGTGTCTGTCGGCATGGTTTTTCAGATAAATTTTTCAATATTTTAAGAAAGGAAATATTATTATGAAAAAAGCAAAAAGATTTTTAACAGTTGCTCTTGCTGCTTTGACAGTAGCTTCTACCGCTGCTATCGGCACTGCTTCCGTATCTGCTGCTTCTCTTAAGGCTCCCAAGATTTCCGTTTCTAACTCCGAGAAGAGCGTTAAGATCACATGGAAGAAAGTTTCCGGCGCTAAGAGCTACAAGGTTTACCGTGGCTCCAAGCTTATCAAGAAGACCAGCAAGCTCGTTGCTAAGGACTTCAGCGCTAAGGCCGGCAAGACTTATACCTACAAGGTAAAGGCTGTAAACGGTAAGAAGACCTCAAAGGCTTCCGCAGGTGTTAAAATCACAAGAATCAACCGCACAGTATTCAAAGAGCTCGTTAACAAGGCTAAGTCCGTAAAGGTTCTTTGGAACAAGCGCAAGGGCGCTAACCAGTACAAGGTTTACAGAGCAACATCAGGCTCCTTCAAGCTTGTTTACACAACAACAAAGACAAGCTACACAGATAAGGACGTTGTTTCCGGTAAGACCTATACTTACAAGGTAAGATGCCTCAACACAAAGACAAAGTCCAAGTCCATGTATTCAACAGCTAAGAGCATCACTCACCTCACTCAGGTTACTGATGTTAAGGCAAGAGAGAATGCTGATACAAAGTCAGTTTCCGTAACATGGACAGCTACAAAGGCTGCTGAAAGCTATGATGTCTACAGACTTAAGGCCGGTGATTCCTCTTACGTTAAGGTTGCAAACGTAACAGGCACTTCCTACAAGGATGAAGACATGAGCAAGAACCCCACAGTTTACGCTTACAAGGTATTCGCAGTTAAGGATTCAACAAAGTCCTACGAGAGCAGCATCAGATACGCTCCCTATGCTCCCAAGGAGGAGGGCGTAGATCGCTTCCAGTACTTTGCTACAAACAGAGTTCTCCACATCCTCATCAACCTCGACAAGGGCGAGCAGTACAAAGAGGGTAAGGCTCTTGCTGACATTCTCAGCGTTCAGGATCTCTACACCGCTACATCAAGTGACGAGGCTGTTGCTACTGTAAACGACGGCGTTATCACAGCTGTAGGCGAAGGCGAAGCTACTGTTACTCTTAAGGTTACAGACGCTGCTGCTGAGATCGTTGAGAAGCTCGAGAACGTTGGTCTTGCTAAGGTTGCTGCAAAGACTATCTACATCGAAGTTGTTGTAAAATAATTTTACACTGAATTTAAGGTCGGTTCGTTTGAACCGACCTTATTTTTTCGCCGTTATACCGTTAAAAGAAAAGCCGCCGCGTTGAGCGGCGACCTTTGATGATTGCAATAATACTATTTTGTTCCGAAGATTCTGTCTCCCGCGTCTCCGAGTCCGGGGCAGATATAGGCGTTTTCGTTGAGGCAGCGGTCGAGCGAACCGATATAAAGCTGAACGTCGGGGTGCTTCTCGGTAAACGCCGCGACGCCCTCGGGAGCCGCGATAATGCACATACACTTGATGTCCTTGCCGCCCTGTGACTTTATTTCGTCGACAGCGTCGATCAGCGAGCCGCCCGTCGCAAGCATCGGGTCAACGACAACGATAAGGCGCTGGTCGATAAAGGGCGGAAGCTTGCAGTAATACGGGTGAGGAAGATGAGTTTCCTCGTCGCGGTACATACCGATATGACCGACCTTTGCGGAGGGAACGAGAGCGAGCATACCGCCTACCATTCCGAGTCCCGCGCGGAGGATAGGCACGATCGCCATTTTCTTTCCGTCGATAACGGGCTGGACTGTGTCCTCGATGGGAGTTTTGATTTCAACCTCGCGGGTGGGGATATCGGCGAGAGCCTCATAACCCATAAGCATCGCGATTTCCTCTACTAACTTTCGGAATTCGTTTGTTCCCGTGCTCTCTCTGCGGAGCATCGTGATTTTATGCTTAATAAGCGGATGGTCCATATAATGAACATTTGACATACTATTTCATCCTTTCTTTTAATATATTATAGTTTAATATTACAAAATGCGGCTTAAAAAGTCAATGAAAAATGACAAAAAGTCGAAATTGAGTTAAAAAAACCGAAATATGTTGTATTAACGGGGGTTTTTCTGTATAATACCCTTGGGTTAAAAATACTCTATAATAAATTAAAACAGGAGGAAACAAAAATGAAAATGATTTACGGCGTAAAAGATAAGCCGAAATTCCCTTCGATACTCATTTTCGCGTTTCAGCAGCTGCTCGCAATAATGGCTGCGACAATCGCGGTTCCGATGATTGTTAACCAGAACACGGGTTCCGAGATGAGTACATCGGCTGCTCTCTTCGGCGCGGGTGTGGGTACAATTATTTATGTTCTGTTCACAAGAGCGAAGAGCCCCGTATTCCTTGGCTCGTCCTTCGCGTTCCTCGGCTCAATGATGACAGCCTTCGCGGGCGCGGCAACAGCCAGCCTCGGTTACTTCGCGCTCATTATCGGCGCGGCTATGGCGGGACTCGTTTACGTAGTACTTGCGGTTATCGTAAAATTCGTAGGCGTTAAATGGATCTCAAAGATTATGCCTGCCGTTGTAATCGGACCGACAGTCGCGATCATCGGACTTTCGCTCGCGGGCAACGCTATCGGCGACCTCGGCGCTACAGACGGCAACTTTGCCGCGGCAGAGTCCCCGACAGTTCTCTACGTAAAGATTATCTGCGGTCTCGTTACCCTTGCGGTAACTATGCTCTGCTCGGTTTACGGAAAGAAAATGGGCAAGCTCATTCCGTTTATTATCGGTATCCTCGCGGGCTACGCGACAGCCTCCTGCTTCTATGTAGTTGCTGAAATCGCCAACAACCCCGAGCTCAAGGTTATCGACTACACCGCTCTCACCTCGCTCTTCACCGAGATCAAGCCCGAGAGCTTCGTATCTGTTCCCGACTTCACCTTCCTCAAGGCTTTCGGCGATTTCGGTCAGTTCGATCTCTCATACCTCGGTACGGTAGCTGTTGCTTATATCCCCGTAGCTTTCGTTGTATTTGCCGAGCACATCGCCGACCACAAGAACCTCTCCTCTATCATCGAGCACGATCTTCTTGAGGATCCCGGTCTTTCCAACACACTCCTCGGAGACGGCGTAGGCTCCATAGTAGGCGCGTTCTTCGGCGGCTGCCCCAACACGACCTACGGCGAGTCCGTCGGCTGTGTGGCGATCACAAAGAACGCTTCCGTAGCTACCATCATCGTTACAGCTGTTGAGGCTATGGTCATTTCGTTCATCACACCTTTCGTGGCATTCCTTTCAACGATCCCGTCCTGTGTAATGGGCGGCGTGTGCATCGCGCTCTACGGCTTCATCGCTGTATCGGGACTTAAGATGCTCCAAAAGGTTGACCTCGACGACAACCGCAACCTCTTCACCGCTTCCGTTATCCTTATCGCGGGTGTAGGCGGAATGGTGCTCGAGTTCGGCGACGTCAAGATCACCGAAGTAGCCTGCGCGCTCATCCTTGGTATTCTCACCAACGTAATGCTCGGCAGAAAAAAGGCTGACAAATAAATAAGTATACATAAATACAATCAGGGGGAGGCTCAAACTAAAACGAGCCTCCCCCTGAAAACTTATTACTATTTAATCGGATTATTATCGGCGGCTCTTTTAATTTTGAGCCTGCCTTTTTTATTTTTTCAAGGCTTCTGCTATTATACCGAGCCTGCCCAGCGGCTTTCCGTGCTCGCGCACCTTGGCGGCGTTATGGAGCGGAATAAAAAAGCTTTCGGCGAACTCGTCCAGCGCGGACATATTGCCAAGCGAGGTATAGCCGTCTACTATGATTACGTACCTCCCCCTGTAAAGGAAAACCTCCGCTTCGGGGAGCCTGCCGCCTAAGTTCGCCGCGGCGAGCATAAGACCGTCGGCATTTTCCGCTACGGCGCAGACGCATTTCTGCCTACGCTTAACACGGTAGAGCCTGCGCTTCGGCTTTAGCGTCAGCAGGATAACGCA
>JAHLBL010000399.1 GCA_020625635.1 bacterium | reverse complement strand
TTCGTCGTCCCGAACATTGAGATCGTTCACGACAGAGCAGTCGAGGAGATTTTCAGAGGATGTATACGCGGCTGTCGATTCTGTCAGGCTGGTTTTATATACCGTCCTGTTCGCGAGAAGTCAGTTAAGACGATTAACAGTCAGTGCCATAAGCTGTGCAATAACACGGGCTATGACGAGGTGTCGCTGTCCTCTCTGAGCTCCAGTGACTACACTGAGATAATTAATCTGCTTACAGAGCTCAATTATTGGGCTGAACCCGAAAAGGTGAGTATTTCCCTGCCGTCGCTTCGTGTTGACGGCTTCAGCGACGACATTCTCGATAAAATCAAGACCGTGAGAAAGAGCGGACTAACGTTTGCTCCCGAGGCAGGCACTCAGAGAATGAGGGACGTAATAAACAAAAACGTGCGTGAGGATGAGCTGATGGAGACCTGCTCCAAGGCTTTTAACAGCGGATGGACAAGGGTAAAGCTGTATTTTATGATTGGTCTGCCGACGGAAACCTACGATGATGTAGCGGGAATCGCTGGTCTGTCGCAAAAGGTCGTAGACGCGTATTACAGAGCCGAGAATAAGCCGAAAGGCAAGAGCGTGTCTGTCACCATTTCAACTGCCGCGTTTGTTCCGAAGCCTTTTACTCCGTTCCAGTGGTTCGGACAGAACAGCAGGGATGTGTTTATGGACAAGCAGCAGCACCT
>JAHLBL010000398.1 GCA_020625635.1 bacterium | reverse complement strand
AAAAAAAGACATCTCATTTTCTGAATAGAAGCGAGATGTCTTTTGGCTTTAGATTATGAAGATTATATCTTGATTGATTATTTCTTCCACTCTGTTGCGGATATTATTCATTTTCCTAACCCATAACATTGGATTCTTTGCTTTAAGCTGTTCAGTAACAACTTCGTGCTCAGCAAGTTGTATCACAAGCCTGTCAAACATTTCTGTCGCTTCTTGGTCAATATCAGCAAGATATGCAGTGAGCCTACAGCTTGTCAGAAGGTTAGTGTAAATAATCGGATGGTGATTTTTGAGGTATCTCAAATGCCGTTTGCCCCAAATCCCGATTTTAATTATGGCGAATTCGCCATAATTAAAAGTCAGTCGGGCTTGAACAGCTTTAAAATCAGCGTTAAGGAGTTTGTCGCAAGGACAAATGCTATCAGCATACAGGCAAAAGCCGGTCGATACGGCGGTACATATGCACACAAGGATATTGCATTTGAATTTGCAATGTGGATCAGCCCGGAGTTCAAAATATATATGGTAAAAGAGTTTCAGCGCTTAAAAGCTGATAAGCAAAAGCTTCTGGGCTGGACTGCAAAACGCGAGTTATCAAAAATCAATTATAAAATCCATACCGACGCAATAAAAAACAATCTTATTCCCGATAAAGTTACTCCGGCTCAAAAATCGTTTATTTACGCCGATGAAGCTGATTTGCTCAATGT
>JAHLBL010000397.1 GCA_020625635.1 bacterium | reverse complement strand
GTGATTTTCGGGATCAAGGACAGCGGCAACTGGCTGACTAAGAGGATAAAAGCCGTGTTCTATACGCTGCTTCTCTTTCTCGTGGTGCTGGTGCTGTTCGGAATCGCCGTTGTCGAAGGCTTTTTTGACAGCTATATCCGCGAGTACCTGGGCGAGCTTCCGCTGTTTCTCGGCACTCTCTACTCGCTGAAATATATCCTCGCTTTTATTATAACCGTGATCCTTATAAACCTTATGATATTCCTCATCCAGCGAAAGGAAATGAAGCGTAAAAAGCTCGTCGGATTTTTTATGCTGCTCCCGGGCTCGGCGCTCACGGCGCTGTGCTGGGTGCTGCTTACCTTCGGCTTTCAGATTTATATAACGGTGTTCAACGGATTCAGCGTTTACCTAAGCCTCGGCGGCATAGCCGTGCTGATGATATGGATGTATTTTATGATGTACATTCTGCTTTTCTGCGCCCAGCTCAGCCATATGTACAGCGACGAAATATACTCCTTCGGCAGCAGGATATTGCGCCGTGTCAAAAAACGGAAAAATTCCAAGAAAACTCCGAAAAAATCTTGACAAAGACGCTCCGCTTCTGTATAATACAGAATAGCGTTTTAATATGCGTCATTGGAGGTGCGTTATGCTTCTTCAGCTTAAGGAAGTCTTTCTTAACGACGGCGGCAGGCTTGAGTATGACTATTCCTTGCCGATGTGTGACCTTGA
>JAHLBL010000396.1 GCA_020625635.1 bacterium | reverse complement strand
GATGTAGATATTATTATTAACAGTACAGGCGGAGATGTTGTTTATGACAAATGGTATAAATACAACAAAGCACGAGCAATAGAAAACGGCTGTTTTACGTTTGTTACAATGGGTGGATACGGAGCAGGCTGTTATGTATACGGTTTTTCTCCGAGAGGGAAAGAGCTTTCACCTTGTGCTCTCAAAACAAGAAATATATTTGTTTATGATACTACGTCAGACGACGGAATTACCGCACCCGACACGAGTTGTTCTCAGAGTCCGACAATTAACAAGATAAGAGACTTTTATGTTAGCATCAAAGGCATAGACTCACTAATTGCCTCATGCGAAAAAGTCGATGAGAATCTGTATGTCCTTAGAAAAAGCGATTCAAACATTGTTTTTGTTGTAATAAACGGAGCGGATATTATGAAGCCTGAAGTTATATTGCAACTATTATATTCCGAAAAACTTAAAGATCTGAAAAATAAAAAATACATTCTTATCAACAAATGGGATTATGTCGATAAGGATTTCTATGAATTGAAACTATCTTTGATTCTAAAAGTGCGTGCAATGGAGAACTTTTGCGCTGTAATCCTATCATCAAATAATATTAATCAATGCATTCAAAGCGGCAGAAACCGCACAGCTCAGGTTGTAAAAGAAGAAAACGGAAAGTTCGGGCTTGATTTGAGTCGGACAGGAGGACCTGAAGTAATCTGGCGAAACAA
>JAHLBL010000395.1 GCA_020625635.1 bacterium | reverse complement strand
TTCAAGACCGACGTAAGCCCCGCGTTCGCGCTTCCGCTCGACCAGACCAACTGTAACAACTGCGGTCTCTGCGTACAGCTCTGTCCTACAGGCTCGCTCACCGAGAAGTTCAAGCTCGAAAAGCAGGTTCCGCTCGACGAGAAGTACACCGAGGAGTTCGTCGAAATCGACGGCAAAAAGGCAAGCGTACTCGTTTCCAGATACAACGGCAAGATTCTCAGAGTTATTCCCAATGACGAGGTCACCCGCAACTGCGGTCTCAGCCGTGAGGAATTAGAGGCAAGACTTGTAAAGTAATACAATCAACATAAAAGTACGGGCTGCCGCGATTGCGGCAGCCCCGTGTTGTTTTGTAATAAGAGTCGTTGAAATCAGACTTCCTTATAAAGCACTTCCTCGATAATAAACTTCGGACGGTGCTTGCTTTCGAGATAGATCTTGCCTATGTACTCGCCGACAATGCCGATCATAAGGAGCTGCATTCCGCCGAGAGCCCAGATTGAAATACTGAGGCTCGCCCAGCCGCTGACGGTGTTGCCGAGGAAGAACTGGACAATACAGTAAATGAGGATTCCTATCGCGACGAGGAAGGAAACGATTCCCAGCCAGAGCGAGACCTTAAGCGGCTTAACGGAGAATGAGGAAATGCCGTCAAAGGCGAACGCGAGCATTTTCTTCAGCGGGTACTTACTCTCGCCCGCGAGACGCTCGTTGCGCTTATA
>JAHLBL010000394.1 GCA_020625635.1 bacterium | reverse complement strand
GGAACGTCTACAGCGATACCGCGCTTCTCGAAAGCAGCGGAACCCTGAGGACATGTGCCGTCAACATAATCCATAAATGTGGAAACGGGGAGCTGGTTACCCTTGTAAGCGTTAACGGGCTTGAGAACCTTGTTAACGTAATCTACGAGAGCGCCTGTGCCCTCAGCCTTGTCGGCAGTTGCGTCGTCAACAGCGTTAGCCCAATCAGCGGGGATCTCAACCTTCTTGAGGTTCTCCATACCTGCGTCGATAGCGGCGTAGTTCATGTCAACGATAGCCTGGCCCTTCTTCATATAGGACTTCTTTGCAGCTTCCTTCATGAGCTCCTTGGCGTGCTCTGCGGGGATGATGTCGGCGATCTTGAAGAACGCGGACTGAAGAACAGTGTTAACACGGTTGCCGAGACCGATTTCCTTACCGATAGCGATAGCGTCAACGGTGTAGAAGTTGATCTTTCTCTCTGCGAGGATCTTCTTCATCTTGCCGGGCAGACGCTCGGAGAGCTCGTCAACATCCCATGCGCAGTTGAGAAGGAAGGAACCGCCTTCCTTAAGATCCTCAACGATCTCGTACTTGTCAACGTAGGACGGGTTGTGGCAGGCTACGAAGTCAGCCTTGCTTACGTAATATGTGGACTTGATCGGCTTGTGACCGAAGCGCAGGTGAGATACTGTAAGACCGCCCGACTTCTTGGAGTCGTAAGCGAAGTAACCCTGAGCGTACATATCGGTGTT
>JAHLBL010000393.1 GCA_020625635.1 bacterium | reverse complement strand
CGGGGTTTTGGCTTCTATCGCGCCGGGGAGCTCGTAATCCTCAACTCCCATTGCCGCGAGAAGGCTGCCGATATTGGAGTCGTGCCCGCACAGGAAGGTGAATTTACGTCCGTCCGTGGTGAGCTCCTTGTTGATTTCCTGAAGCAGAGGATGCGCGACGTTTGACGCTATAAGCGGCGCTGTAAAGAGCACGTCGCCGTAAACGTCCTTGACCTCGGAAACCTGCTTCCACTGCTCGTAGCTCAGGTTTTTGCCGAACGCGGCTTCAACCGCTGTGGGATCCTCGTAATACTGGAGCACAAGCGCGTCGCTTACGGAGCAGGCGGTTTTTAGTGTACCCTTGACAGACGGCTCGGCGTTCTCCTTGAGTACTATCTCGGAATCGTCGGTGCTGAAGGGAGAAACATCGCCGTTCTTATATGCCTCGGAATTTTCTAAATCAATGATGTCCGAAATCATCTTATAATTGTCCGAAAGCCCCTTTACCTTGTCGGAGTACAGCTCCCATATCTGCTTTTCGGCGTCGGCGCTGTATTCGGGATTGCAGAACGTCAGCTGCGGAGTAAACACGGGATTCATCGTGTTAAACTCACCCTTGGTCTCGATCTCCGTATTTGTCGACGGAAGCATACCTGCTGTGAAATACTTCGCGGTAGCGATTGTGCGCTGCTTTGAGTTTGCGTAAACGCGAACCTCGCCATCGTTCGGATGATAGTTTTCGGGGATAAGCTTTTC
>JAHLBL010000392.1 GCA_020625635.1 bacterium | reverse complement strand
TTCTCAAAGAATCACAAGGGTATGAACAACGGCTTCGCGTTCGATATTTTCTGTCACGACAAGACCGCGAACTCCAAGTTCGGACAGAAGCTGCACAGTCAGCTCACACTGTTCTGGCTTGCAATGGTGTTCAATAAATGGAACCACCGCAGAGTTTACAACGGAAAGAAATTCCAGTCCGCCGTCAGCAATTTCTGCAAGAACATCTTCCCTCTCCGCTTCTCTATGAGAATGCTGCTGTTCACGCTCGAGCTGTTCAAGCACAAGAGAAAAGCGAAATACCTCTACGACGGAATGGGCTACAGCGTGCATAAGGGCGGCTTTGACAAGAGTTTCCTCGAGGGTGAGATCAGAATCGACTTCTGCGGTCATCCGATGCCCGTACCTCCGAAGTACAAGGAGTACCTGACGAACCACTACGGCGACTTTATGGAGCTTGCTCCGCTGAGCAGCCGCCTTATGGGACACGATATAACGCTGTCCGACCTCGGAAAGTATGCCGACTTCAGAATTTCCAACGACCAAAACATAAAACAACAAAAATAACAATTGACAACCGCTCACATATTTGATATAATATGTGAGTTGAATACGCAGGTATGGCGGAATTGGCAGACGCGCATGGTTCAGGTCACGCCACGTCTGTGTAAAATCAAAAGTTAATATATTATAAATTTTGGCAGGGTATTTACCCTGTTGAGATAAATTTGCGGATATGGCGGAATTGGCAGACGCG
>JAHLBL010000391.1 GCA_020625635.1 bacterium | reverse complement strand
TGATTTCATCCGCTTCCTCAATGATGTTGTCAATATAAAAATTTCGCTCGGATATATCAATATCTTCCTTAAGGCTGTAAGCGTATCCGCTGATGACAAAAACAGGCGTTTTGATATCGTGCGCCAGCATATTGGTAAAATCAAGTCTTCTCTGTGTCCTCCTTGCCCACTTGAACAGCAAATATAGTTGCGCTGCCGACATTGATTAACATCATTATTGCAACGATTGCATTTACAAACGGCATAACAAGACCGATCGCCCCAAGAGCGTTTGTGCCTATACTGTTGCCGATAAAAACACCGTCTACGATTGAAAACAATGAAAAGCAAATGTGGCTCAGCATTGCGGGAAGAACATACTTCCAAGCATTTTTTACTCTTGAATTTTCCATATTGTTAGCCTCCTGTTTGTCAGATTACAACAAGTCTTCTCTGTTAATAAAAAGCGCCCGGTTATTCTGTATGAATAACCGAGCGCACTCGACATCTTCTTCTGATTAGGGTTATTGCTAACCCGTAGCATTGCGATGCTCTATCCTCCGATGACAACTATTCAATTAACTAAATTGCATTATAGCATAAAAGCAAACAAATATCAAGTAGCTGTTCTTTATTTGTATTACCGTCCGGTCGCTAAATACCGATTTGTCGAGATCTTTTATAATAATAGAGCCGCCCGAGAAAACTCGGGCGGCGGTGGTGGACCATAGGGGGATCGAACCCCTGACCTCCAGATT
>JAHLBL010000390.1 GCA_020625635.1 bacterium | reverse complement strand
GAACGTAAAGGGTGACGAGAAGTTCACGCTTGATGATGACGGTATGTGCGTATGGGACTCTCAGGGCAACGATATTTATTATCAGGGCAAGGGCAAGGACGCGCTGCCCGTTGATCTGTCAGTATCTTATCTTCTTGACGGAAAGAGTGTTTCTCCCAAGGAGCTCAAGGGCAAGAGCGGAAAGCTGACAATCAGATATGATTACAAGAATAAGCAGTATGAGACAGTTAATATAAACGGAATAAGCCGCAAGATTTACGTTCCTTTCGTAATGATTACGGGAATGATTCTTGATAATGATAAAGTGAATAATGTTGAGGTGTCGAGCGGTAAGGTTATCAACGACGGCAGCCACACGATAGTTGCGGGTTTCGCTCTTCCGGGAATGGACGAGAGCCTCAATCTTAAAACAGATGAGATTGAGCTTCCCGACTATGTTGAGATTACTGCTGATGTAACTGATTTTGAGGTTGGCACAACAATTACCCTCGCTACAAACGATATGTTCAGTGATATTGATTTCTCCAAGGCGGATAAAAAAATCAACGAGCTTGAGGATAAGATCAACGAACTGACAGACGGTGTTGAGCAGCTGCTCGACGGTTCTTCTAAGCTTTATAACGGATTGGCTACACTCGCCGATAAGTCGGGTGATTTGATCGCGGGCGTAAAGAAATTAGCCGACGGCTCTAAGCAGCTTTCCGACGGAGCTTCTTCTCTCGCGGACGGTTCCAAAGAGCTTGATAAGGG
>JAHLBL010000039.1 GCA_020625635.1 bacterium | reverse complement strand
GAGATTTGAAGCTGTCTGGGTAATTGAACCTCCTGTAACTTCCCAGTAGTCAAGGGCGTATCCGCTGCTTGGCGTGGCTACTATGCTTGCGCTTCCACCCTGCGAAACTGTTGTCGAAGAAGAACCGCCCACCGTTGCCGTACCATTACCCGCGCTGCTTACGCTGACTGTATATTTTTGTTTATAATAACCGTAATAAGTAATGTTAGATCTTTGTCCGTTTTGAAAAAAAGTGTATGTACTTGATGTTCCTACCGATGTACCGCTACTGTTATACCAACCTACAAATTCATAGTCGGACTGTAAGCTCGAATAAGAAAAAGTAGTTGACGCGGCAGCTACAGCATTATCATACTGTACCTTACCGTTGGATGCATCGGAATCGCCGGTAGTTGATAAAGTAGCCGATTTTCCGTCCCACCACCCCGACTTGATATGAGGAATAACAATATTAGTGTCGTTCACTACAGTGTATGCGGAATCTCCAACGTTCTTTTGTTTTGTCTGGAGTGAAATATTATTCTTAAGCGCCGAATAGTTATCCGAACCAGTCTGGAACTCGGTATAGGATAACGCTTTGCTTGAATCTGCCATGAAATAATATGTTCGATTATTTCCGTAAAAGTTGGTGGTTGCTGTATACTTGTTTGTACTGCTTGTGCAATCGTTTTTACAAGTATCTAATGAAACATCATTACCGGAAGTAGGAGCAGATGATTTTGAACCGAAGCAAAAACCTGTCGCGCCTGTCCATTCGGAAGTCAGATTATAATAGTACAGCGAAGTATTCGCGATCTTCGTCATGGAATACACGGCAGAATAAGAATCGTGTCCAATGATAAAATAGACGTTTCTCGAGGCACCGTTACTGATATTGGCTTTAGAATCATCATAATACAAATGGAAATTCTTTACGCCGTCGTAATTGTAAAAATTCGGCGCAGCATTTGCCACTGAAACGCTGCCTGCAATCAATGTAGTAAACATCATAACAAAAGCCAATACGATCGACAATGACTTTCTCGAGTATCTCCGTATTTTTGTTTTCATAATAGTTACCTCCGAGAGGGGAAGATTTGCTGTGGTTCGGTCAAAAAGGGCACAACAACCCATAGTTATACAAAATGATTTTAACACAACAAAAACAACCTTACAAGAAACGAAAAATGTTTTTGTGCAACATTTTTCATTTTCGTAAGGTTGCATAAATTCGTCATAAATTTTTTTACAAATTACACAACAAAACAGCCGTTGATCGGCAGGTTTTTAAGGTATATGCAAAAACATTTGGTAAATTTGACAGTGGGAAAAATATCGACTCGGCGCTCACCCTTCGGCGTTGTCGCCGTCGGATTCGTCCGATATGCTTTCGACTACAGCGTCGATCGCCGCCGTGTCGCCCGTGTCCTCCCCGCCCTCGGGCGCAGGGGACTTGTCCCTGTACTTCCTGATGATCTCGTCGACGTCCTTTTTCTCGCCTGTGTCGATACCCAGAAGCGCCTTGACGAAGATGATGATATCCTCCAGAAACGCGAGGATGATGAGGGCGATCATAACAAGCAGTCCCCACGGAGTTACAAAGAACTCAAACAGCGGCCGCAGGATGTCCGCCTTGCCTGTGTAGATTCCGACAACGTCGTTGACGGAAATCGCGGAGTCCTCGTCGGGGTTGTCGTCGCCCTTCGTCAGCAGCATATACTCGCCGTTCTCCTCGTAGGGCTCCTTTATGACGCGGTGAGTTACGAGCTTGTCCCTGAACTGTCCTTTCTTGCCCTCGTAGGTGATGATGTCGCCGTTTTTCAACGTCATCGGGTCGCACTGCTTGCAGAGGATGATGTCGCCGACCTCGAGCGTCGGCTTCATGCTCTCGGAGCTGACGCGCTGCAGGCTGTAGCCAAATACAAAAGGCGTTTTGCCGCTAATCTTCGTTATAAACGTCAGAACAACAACTGACATCAAAAACGTGAGAATAACGGCAAAAAGAACATTTTTTATTATTCTGAATACATTTTTTACGGTCGGGGTTTTGTTGGCTCTCTTCATATCAGATCGTTACAAATATGCTGCTCGCTTCCGCGGTTGAGGAGCCGTTGTTGATGATATACCAATGGATTTTTACCACGTTGTTCGGATTTCCGTCGCTGTCCGTGGAGCCGTCGTGAGGCACAAGGATGTTGGACGCGATCGGGAACTGGGAAATATTGCTTGGGATGCTGACCGAGGTTGTGATGGGATTTGCGGAAGTCGTATCACCGAATTTTCCGGTGATAGTCGTGGTTATCGTCGCGGTGCCGCTGGTCTTAGGCGTGATGAGACCGTCCCTGTTGACCGTACAGACATTTGTATTACTGCTGCTGTAGGTAATGTTGTTGCCGTAGTAGTCGGGAGTAAACTCGTCGTCGGCGTTATCGGGATCCTTCTTCAGACCGATGTCGGCGGTTACGTTGGAACCCGTGCTCAGACGCGCCGTGTCGTAGTACGACATTACATTCAGCAGGGTGTCATCGAACACTCTCGAATAAGCCTTGTACTTTTCGTCTACCCTTTCTCCGTTGAGGTAGTAGAGATAACCCGCGGAGAGGTCGGTTATGTCGATGGTACGGTTCCACTCGCGGTTGGACCCAGAGGTCATATACCAGTGATTGAAGAAGTAGAAATACTCTGTGTCGGACGGCAGGTCGTAGTAGAATACACGTGTCGTTCCGCCGTAGGTCGTGGAGTCGGTGTTGGGGCACCTTTCGAGTTGATCCTTCGTCTCGTCTGCCGCTCCCGCGCGCTTGAACGCTATGTTCATATCGGAGGTCGTTTCGTTGCTTGAGTTGCCCTCATTGGTAAGATCAAGAGATTTAGATTTAGCCTTGCAGTTATTCTGACTCCAATAAGCGTTCATACTGCTGTGAGTTTTGAAATACACACGCACCTTGTCGTAAGTCTTTTTTGTACGGGCTGCGCGCGATGCGTAAGCCTTCTGGTTGATTACCGGGGAGTTTGTGCCTATCTTGACGTCCGCGTTGTTGGGAAGACTGCTGAGCTGGAGGTCGAGGTAGGTATCTACGTTGCCCGAGTTGGTGAGCGTTGTAACATAATACTTTATCTGTCCCGCGGGAACCGAAATGCTGCTTACGGTGTTGCCCTCCTCGGCATTCTTGTCGGCAAGCTTGGTCTCCATCGTAACAGAATCTGACGCTGTTTTCATCGAAACAGGCAGCTCCTCGCGCGTATACTTCATAAGATTGCCGGTTGCACTCTCGCTGTGGCTATACCACGAAAACGTAGACGGAATGAGCGTCACAGCTACCATAAGCAGCGCCATGGAAATAATGACAAGCTTTTTAGTTTTCATAGTATCACCACCTTGGTAAATTATTGGACGTTTGCTTCTCCTTCTGCGAGAGAAACCTTCGGTCTGCCGTTATCCCATTCAAAGTAGATTCGATAGACTGTCTTAGCTTTAAGATTCTTTAAATACAGGTTTTTATTATAATCACTTCCGTCCCCGCCGAGACCGAGGGTGTAGCTGCCGCCTGCATAAAGATTGGGCTCGCCGGATTTATATGCCTTGTAGCACTGTCCGTTATTGTACAAAACCATCTCGTAGTCACCGGCTGCCTTACAATAAATCTTGCAGAGCATCTTGGATGATGAGGTGCCGTTAAAGGCGTTTCCTGCCTTGTTGCTGTACTCGCCGCCATAGGCGAAACGAGTTTTCTTCCACTGGTTGTTTGTGGAAATATTACACTCCAAATAGGTATTCGAAGCGCTGTAGGACGGCATCTTTGTATTCCAATCGCTCTTGGAAGGGTTGGTATGGAACCATGTAAGCGTGGCCATATCAAAGGTACAGTTCTTCTCCGAGTTGGTCAGCCAAAGGTCCTGAGTCTGATATTCCTGGTTTTGACCTTCGACGAGATCGCCGTCGTTGAATATAACTCTGTCATAGTCGGCGTTGTAGTAGAACGCGTATGGGTCAAGGCTCTGCGAAGCGGTCTTGGTTTTTGCCTTTGTTGTCAGCCGTTTGCCCGGCCAGTCGGCGTTCTTGACGACCTTGTCGTTTATGCCGTTGCCGTGTACGCTGTTGCTGTCCCACATATAGTCGCAAACCTTGGTGAAGAAGGCGGAATTGACTATGTAAACACTGTTGGCGTCCTCGTCCCATGTGCCGTAGTCGGAGGTGTAGACATGGAAGGTTTCATTGTGGAAGGTGTTCGGGAAAGTGGTTTCCCACATATTCCGGTAATGCTTGGACTTTCCGTTCGCCTCGTAGGTTTTGTCGCTGTCGCCTGTTCCGTATGATGAACCGCAGCGGAAAAATACTACATCTGCGCCGTTGTATACTGTCGGAATATCTGCGTAGTATCTCTTGTAAGCCTTGCCGTCTATTGTCTGGGTTCCGTCGGCAACGAGGTCGAAGTGTGTATCGAGGTTACTCTTAAGTCCCCATGAAAGTGTGCTGCCATAGGAAGCAAGCCACTGTGAGGCATCATTGGACCCTGTGTCTAAGTTATCAAATCCATCTTGGCTGATAGTCCTGTCAAGGACATATATCCTTCTCATCTTTGCCCACGAGGAGGTCAGCTTGAAGTTGATGTTCGAGATCGCGACGTCGCGGACGTTGCGGGATGTTCCGCTTCCTCTGCATTCGAGCCAGATCTTCAGAGTAACGACCTTGGTCTGTCCCTTGGGAACAGTGAAGAGGGTGTTGCAGTGGAGGTTATCCGTGTCGGAATTCTGATTCGGGACGTTTCTGTTAGCAGTCTGCTCGGAGAGGCTTGACGTAGGATCGTAGTAAGCGTATGTTTCGACGCATCTGCCGTTGTTGGTTGTGGTACCGGTCGCTGAAATACCCGAAACCGTCTTGTATGTACCGCTTGAGTTGAGGCAATACACGTTGGTGGAGCCGTCGACCGTTACCGAAAAGCGGAGATAGGACTCCGAATTTTCGGGGAAGGTAGAGGCGGTTGAGCCTGAGTGCGTTTTCAGCGAGAGATAAGGCGTGGAAGCCTCGATCTTCTCAAACCAGAACGCGGTGTTCTCGGAGCCCGCCTTGACCTTGAATGTGGATGAGATGTAGTTGGTGTTGGCGTCGTCCTTTGTACCGAGACGGAACTTGTCGGAGCCCGAGGTGTTGTTAACGGGGAAGTAGAACTTTTCGCCGTCGCTGTAGCAGGGCGAGAGGTGCATGTCTCCGCCCTCGTTGAAATATTTGCTGAAATCAATTTCGGTACTGTTGTTAACAATGTTTGCCTCAGCGTTGAGGGGAGCCGCCTTCATCTTGTAAGGCGTTTCCTGTCCGTTGTCGCTGTTGAACTCAACCTTGGATACTTCCTCGATCCAGCTGTAGCTCGTGCCGACTACGGTAATCATAACAAGGATAAGTGCCACCAGACACATAACCATATTTTTTCTGCCGAATCGCTTCCTGACATCGTATGATTTTTTCATAGCGGCACCTCCTTTGCTTTTTATTGTCATTAGAAATCGTCACCGTCGAACTCGTCGTCGCCGCCGTCGTGTCCGCCGCCGTCACTGTCGCCGAGCGGCATCCAGTAACCTGTGCACTTGCCGTAATTAGCCGCGGCTGTCGGCTTCGCTTTCTCAGCAACATACATACGGCTGCTTCCGCGGTCGTAAGTATTCGCGCTTGTGTTCTTGCTGTTCACAGTGAACTTATAGGTCGGCTCGTTTGAACCTGTCGGCGGGCGAAGAACGAAGGTAATGTACTTCTTCATATCACCCGGGATGTTACACGACCACTCGTCGGTGTTTTCCTGGTTGAGATACTTGTACATACTGAAGTCCATAGTATCGCCCGAAGCGACTCCGCTTGAGTTGATGTTTTCGTCGTAGTGAAGCTCAAGGTTGTAGGGCTTCTCGACCGCGTCTGTGCTCGGGTCGTCGGCACGGTTGAGCAGAGCCTTGACCCACTCGTTGTCCGTGTTGTCCTTGAAGCGGATAGTCTGGGTGTTGTCCCACGACGTTGTAAACGCGAGGCGCAGACGGATGAGTGAATCCTTGATCTTGTCGGAGCACTTGGGGTCAGCACCCTCGAGCCAGAGTATTACCGACACCTTGGTGTCGACGCCCTTGGAGAGGGTTGCCAGAGGCTTCTGTCCCGAAGCGTACTCGCTGAACTTATGAGCTACCTGCTGTCCGTTGCTGATATAGGCGCCGGTTGAGCGGTCAACATCAGCAACTGCAGGTGTGTAAACGGTTTTGTCGAGGGGGTTGAAAACGATGGGAGTATTCGGTCTGTCGTTGTCCTCGGCGGTCGACGTCCAAATCGCCATACGGATAGGCGCCGCCTTTGTTGTCGAATAGAGAGAGTCGGGCTCGTTCTTGCCCTTGACCATAATACTCGTTTTCGGGATTCCGGTATCATCGACCGAATCATCAAGATAAATTGACGTGTGGTTCTGCTGTGCTGTCAAAGACGCGTCAATCTGAATGTACAGATTGTTCTTGTCGCCGACAGTTGAGTTGCGGAAGGTCATCTGACTTGTAGTCATGGAGAAATCAGAGCCGTCTGTCGGGAAATAGAGGTTTCTGCCGTCAACCGACGAAGCGGGATAGAGGTACTTATCCACAGTCTGGAAATGCATATCGCTCGTACCGCTGTCGTTTACGCGGAGACCTTTACTGCAGTCAAGCTTATAGTTCAGGGAGTTTATTGTGGACTCCTTTGTTGAATACCACGAGAATGTGGTGCTGAACATTGTAGCAACAGCAACAACAAGTCCGACAAAGGACAGTATTAAGTTGTTTCTTCTGTGTCGGGGAATAATCCTCGGCTTATCAGACTTCTTTGCTATATGCTTCAAATCTTTAGACACATTCTCACCTCGTTTCTTCAAAAGCTTCCGTCAGTTATCTGCAGAATTTCAAAATGAGATTGAACTCACCGCCGTCCATTGCTCGGCGCGCCTCTGTATCTGTTCCTTCGATCCAGATCCTCATCGTCATTTTATATACGTAATATTCCTGAGACTCGGAGTTGAGGTCGGAAGTTTTGTGGAGCAAGCTTGGCTCGGCGACGTTGGTCGACGAATAGTGGCAGATATCCGCGGTACTTCCGAGAGTAGCCGCGCCGACGCTGTTCGGCGCGCCCGAAGAGCAAACCGCCGCATTGTCCGTAACCGCCTCAAGTCCGTTATCGGTGGAATCTACATACTCATGCTTATAAGTTTTTTCGCTTATAACATCGTGAGCCGAGTCCTGAGTCGAGGAGTTGCGCGCAATACCGGTCAAGAGTCGCCAGTTCTCCCAGTCGTTGTCGGTAGGCAGGACGTCGAGATATACATCCGGACGAGGAACCCAGAGAATCTGTCGCTCCTCGGTGCCGAGAGTGCACGAGGGAGCGCTCGTTCCCGTGGTAATGAGCGATCCGTCGTTCCAATTCTGTACGACGTTGTTAGCGGGCTGACCGATGAGCGATACACGCATCGCGCCTACAAGTCCGTCGACGTTGAAGTTGCCGTAGTTGCTTTTCTTTGTCGCGGCGGGTGTCGTGGAAAGACTTGTTCCGTTCGCCTCGGTCTTGGAAAGCAAAACGCAAGTGGGATCCATACAGAAGGTTTTGTCCGTAGTGCGCACATAGAACTGGTGCTCTATGTACTGATACTCGGGAGCTTCCTGAAGATTTTCTTCACGTACGCGCCTTGCGGACTCTGTCTGTGAGATCGCGGGAGTGAGCTGACCGTCGGGATTGACGATCTTTCCGGTCGCCTTCGCCTCCTGCTTGTCTCTTGTCGATTTGAAATCGGGAATGTTGAGGTCCACACCGTCGCCGGTGCAGTCCTTGGAGAGCTTTGCGCCCGGAAGCGAAAGCTCGCCGACAAATTCTCCCGGTCCTTCGATCGGGTCTCCGTTGCTGGCGGTACTTGTAATAACAGGAGCAACGTCTATCTCACTCGGTAAACCGGACGAAACGGAAATGCCTGTAGCGCTGACAGTCTTGTGTACGGAAAACCACGACCAGATCGCAAGGAGCATCACAGCAAGAAGCACCAGCATGATTATTAAGTTTTTACTAATCAATACACGCCTGTGCGTTCCTGCCTGTTTCATAGCTTAACCTCTGTAGAAATATATACCTATTTCGGATTTTCCGCTCTTCTGAGTCTTGTTGTGATAGACCTGAGCGGTGTTGAATTCCAGTTCATCCTCAAGGAAACCGGCGAGACTCTCAACATAGTTTCTGTTGACGGTCTTGTATGTTACGTAAGCGGCGGACTTGTCAGCCTTCTTCAAAAGACCGGCGACGGTGTCTCTGCACGCGTCAAAATCCGTTGTCCCGCGGAAGTTTTTAACAACCTCAAGCCGTTTGTGAGAGCCGGAAAGAACAGTGATCTTCTTTCCGTCGCTGACAAGGTAGACCGCCGTGATCTCCTGCATATGAGGAATGGCGCTCAGATCGCGTCCGATCGAAGCAAGGGACGCAGCCTTGAGAGCCTGTACTCCCAGTGCGCCGAAGGTGTAGTCGTAGCGGAACAATCCATCTACGCCGCGGTCGATCTTGAGCTCCTTCTTGTACTTGGCAGCGGTTTCGCCTGCCTTGCGGGCAGCCTTCTTAGCCTCCGCCTGAGCCTTGTCGACCTCAGCCTTGATCGTCGCCTTGGCGTTTCTGTCAGCTTCCTTCTGCGCCGCTTTTACGCGGGCGTCGGCATCCTTCTGGATCTTAGCCTTTTCGTTTTCACACTGTTTCTTATACTTTTCAAAGGCATTTTCATGCTCTTTGTTAAGCTTTGCTATCTGCTGTTCGTTGGCGGCTTCAATAGCTGCCTTCTCGCTCGCGAACATCGTGTTGAGCTCGTCAACATGGTCTGTGTGAGCCTGCTTCTCGGCAGCAAGACTACTCTCGAGATTTGCAACATTGGTGTTGAGCGACTCGATAGTCGAGCTCTGCTGAGCGATAGTGCTGTCTCTCTCGTTGAGAGTAGCATTCAGAGCGGCGATGTTATCCTTAGCGGAAACGATCTCGCCCTCGAGCGAAGCGATAGAGGCAAGCTGAGCGGCGATCGTCGCCTCGTGAGCCTCGATGGTCGCCTTCTGCTCCGCGTTCTCCTTCTGAAGGGCGGCAACATTGGCTTCAAGTTCAGCCTTGATTTTTTCAAGCTCGGCAACGTATTTTTCGAGTTCCTCGATGCGAGCCTTTTGCTGAGCGACGATTCCCTCTAACTCAGCGATCTTTGCCTTCTGCTCCTCGATGATCTGCTCTAACTCAGCGATCTTCGCCTCGAGCTCTGCCTTGATAGCCTCGAGCTCCGCAACCTTTGCGGTAAGAGCCGCGACCTCAGCCTCGAGCTCGGCGATACGCGCCTCGAGCTCCGCAACCTTTGCTTCGAGCTCTGCGATGCGTTCCTTTGCCTTGATGAGCTCGGCCTTAACCTTCTGGAGCTCATTCTGGAGCTGTTTTATCTGATCCTCGAGAGCCTTGATGGAGCTCTTGAGGGATTCGATGGTCTTGTCACGCTTTTCGATCTCGCGCTTGAGAGCCGCAATCTCAGCCTTCTGATCGCGGATGATCTTCTCGCGCTCGCGGATCTCCTGAAGACGGATCTTCATTTCTTCCTTGCGGATGTTCTCGATCATCTCCGCGGTCTCACGGTCTCCCGCCTTACCTCTGCCCGCGCGATCCTCCTGATAGCGCTCCTCGAGGAGCTTCTTGAGGGCGGGGTTGGTGGCGATCGTGATCATAAAGTGCTGGAAGCCTGCGGAGAAGTAGATCGCCTCCTGCACGTCTTTATCCATACTTCCCGAGAAGTCGCGTCCGACGATCTCATAGCCCGGCTTGTTGTAAGCGCCGAGATAGGTGAAAAGGTCGAGGCTCGCCTTGTAGTTCGGGTTCTTGGTCATAAGGTTTGTGCGGTTGATAGGCGGCTTTACGCGGATGCACTTTTTGAGCGCCATCATCATATCCGTGTTGAGGAAGCTGTTAAGCTTCTCGCGGATACGGCGTACACGGTCGAAGTCGGAGAGCTTTTCATACTCCTTGACATCAAGCAGGTCTGCCTTTGCGTCCTTTACCTCGTTTGAATACTCGAGCTTAAAGGTAACTCTCTGGTTGTTCATAACGAGGTCGCGGTCCATCTCGATCTTGTTGAAGGTATCGGTGGGCGCGTCAACCATCTTGCGGTACTTATCACTAACGAAGTCGAGAGCGTTCTCGATAAGTGTGATAAGGAAGCGGTTTTCGTAGGTTTCAAAGGAGTCCTCACGCTCGATGGTGAGAACCTTGTTCGGGGTGACCTTTCCCGTTTCGTCGATATTATCAATAAAGTTTGTGTGCTGGATCAGATGCTTAACGGAATCCTTGTTGATGATCTTTGCCTTGTCAATACGGTAGATCTCGTTATTTTCAACAATGAATCGGCGCTGTTCGTCGATCGCTTTTTCGATATAAGGAAGGGTGTCCTCAATGGCTGTAACCCATTCCATGTCAATGACCTTTTCGTGGAGCTTACCGGCGAGGATGTCCTCTCCCTTGTCGGCGTCCTCCATGTTAGAGGTCAGGTAGTTTGCGGTAAAGTCTGTAGCGAGGTGTTTTTGCATGTACTTGTAGGAACGGTAGTACTGATCAAAATTTTCCAAAACGAACTCACCTCTTTTTATTAATAAAGATAGTAAACACCTTGAGGGACGCTAAAGTATTAACGTCCCGCAAGTACACTGTAGTAATTATACAAGCTTCTTGAGCATGAGTAGGTAGCTCTTGCACTCGCCCATATTCTCTTCGCCGAATAACTCGTCCATGTATGCTACAAGACCATCGATTTCATCTCTGATGTAGGAGAGGTTGAGAGCCTCAAACTTACGCAGTACCTTTCGCGCAAGGATGTAGTCAAGACCGTCAATCTCTGTTCCGCCCGTACCAACATAAGCAGGAACATAGTCCTTGATCTGCTTCATAATACGGTTACCGAAAGCTACTCTGAAGTGAGCGATAATGTAGTCGTCAACGAGAGCAAGCTTGTTGAGTAGGTCGTCGGAAATCGGATTTTCCGCCTTGGCCTGGTTGAGGATGTCCTCAAAGTGATGGTAGTTGATAACAACAGGAGGTGTGTCGGGAGCGTCGAACGCGACGCCCTTGTTGTCGATGTTGATCGGCATAGCACGGTCGTAAACCTTATCGGTTACGGCGAATGTCGAGTCATCGTTGTTGATGGTACCGCAATACCACATATTGGGCGGTACGGTGAATTTACC
>JAHLBL010000389.1 GCA_020625635.1 bacterium | reverse complement strand
TCAAATCCGACACATTATTATTTTATCAATTTTACTAAAGCGAAAGCGAGTGTAGCGGCAGACGTTGATTTCCCCGAAATCACGCTTACTCCCGACGTAAAAACTGTTGCTTCAAACGCGAAAAATGTTAAGCTTACTCTCGCAATCAAGGGAAGCAAGTTTGAAAGTGATATCAGCAAGGATGATATTTATCTTAGCAACGCTTTTTCCGAAATGAAAATCAACAGCGTTTCCGCGTCCGATAAGAACCTTACCGTTCAGCTTAATGGCTCGCCCGTTAAAAACGCGGCGGGCGCGTATCAGTGGGGAACTATCAACGTTAATCCGAGCGGTATCAAGGACGGCTATGCCGATGTGACCGCAAAGGTGGATATTAAGCTTGCGGGAGCAAATTTTGACGCTGAAACGTTGAAATACGATAACGGCAATATCACAGCCGAGCTTAAGGTCAACGGCGTTGCCGACGTAAACAAGCTTACAAAGAACAATGTAAAGCTCGACGGAGCAAAGACTATCTCAGTTAAAAAAGTCAACGACAGCACCGTGAAGGTCACTTTCTCAGCCGATCAGATAAAGGGCGTTAACGACTTTGCCAATAAGTTCGGCGATAAGGAAATGACAATCGACGGCTACAAAACCGACGCCGCGCTTTCTCAGGCAGGCTTCTATCCCGTATTCGATTATGCCGAAGAAGACGGCGATAATCTCAAATTAACGCTCAAGCTCTACGCTGACAACGGTTCCTTTGATAAAAACATCAAA
>JAHLBL010000388.1 GCA_020625635.1 bacterium | reverse complement strand
CTTGCTTTTCTGTGCGGCATATAAAAACACTTCCGCATCTCAGGAGTATTCAAACAAAAGTACAGCGTGCTGATTCGGCAAAGTGCTTCTTCCTGAGCGTTAGAGCCGCGTTCGACACCTCCGCCGGGATTCGTGGCAGAGGCAAAATTCATTATGCAAACCTTTTTACCCTTGTAAGAGGAAGCAGCCTCGAGAGTTCTTTTGCCTGATACAATGATTTTCGCATTCTGAACGCTTCGCTTTTCAATATTAATTGCACTGCCGGCAGAATATAGCTTCTGTTTCTTGATTGTATTCTCAACAGATTCAATCAGAGTTTTGTTTTCCCGAACGGTTCTCTCCGTGTCCTTAAAAATCTCCACATTGGTTGTCCTTGACATAAAATCCCCTCCTTGCTTGGTATGCTTTGATTATACCATATTTTATATGATAAAAACAGTGCATTTAACAAATGTAATTCTAAAAACCTATTGTGTTTTTTGGTCTGTATTATAATGACAAAAAATAAAAGAAAGGCGGTACAAAACCGCATTTTTGGTCGGAGTGAAGTTTGTTTTGCTTTCCGCAACCTTCTGCTCGCTTGTTGCGGCGTGTGTAATTGGATAACTTTGCTGAGCTCGGCGGCTTAAAAACAATCCACCGGATTGTTTTTACCTTCGCCATTCGCTTACGCTTATGGCTCGGCACAGCCTGTTCAAGTCCCTTAACTCCTCTACTTTGGTTAAATTAATAATCGGCTACCCTTTATGGGTAACCGATTATT
>JAHLBL010000387.1 GCA_020625635.1 bacterium | reverse complement strand
TCCTCCTGACCGACAAGTACGATATCTATACCGTATTCCTGTTTTGCTTCATATGAACCCTTGATTATTTCGAGCGGCGCGTTATCTCCGCCCATAGCGTCAACAATAATTCTCATAATCTCACGCTTTCTAAAAACTTCTTCAAGTCATTAACAGAACGGTCGGCATAAGCCTGACCTCTTTCTTTTTTATCTCTCGGTCTTTTCTCAAGCTCGGGAATAATGCCGAAATTTGCTCCCATAGGCTGAAAATCCTTGACCGAGGTATCCGCAATATACCTGCTAAGGCAACCTATCATTGTTGTTTCGGGAAGAACTATACTCTCTTCACCGAAAACTCTTCGTGCGGCGTTGATTCCCGCCATAATACCCGAGGACGCGCTCTCCATATATCCTTCCACACCTGTGATCTGTCCCGCGAAGAAAATGTTCTTGTTGGTTTTTGTACTGAAATCACTGTCAAGAATCTGAGGAGAGTTCAAAAATGTGTTTCTGTGCATTACGCCGTAGCGAACAAACTCCGCGTTTCTCAATGCTGGTATCAGACCGAAAACACGTTTTTGCTCGGGAAATTTCAGGTTAGTCTGAAATCCGACCAGATTAAACATAGTTCCAGCTGAATTCTCCTTGCGAAGCTGAAGGACAGCCCACGGGCGGTGACCTGTAACAGGATTTGTAAGGCCGACAGGCTTCATAGGACCGAAACGGATCGTATCGTGACCTCTCTGAGCCATAACCTCAATCGGCATACAGCCCTCATAAACCTTGGGA
>JAHLBL010000386.1 GCA_020625635.1 bacterium | reverse complement strand
GCGAAGCCCGCGTAAGCGGAAGGCATATTGTGCTCTGTCTCGTCGAGACCTGTGATCTCTTCCTCGCGGCTTACTCTCAGACCGAGAACCTTCTTTATTACGAGGAATGTCACTGTGATAGTTAAGGCTGTCCAAGCCGCAACAGCGGCAAAGCCGAGAAGCTGTAAGCCGAGGAGCTCAAATCCGCCGCCGTAGAACAGACCGACGAGCTTTTCGCCCGACGCGTTAGCGATCGAGTAGCCGGGAGCGCTGTCTGTAGCGAAAAGACCTACAGCGAGCGTACCCCAGATACCGTTCATCATATGAACAGCGACAGCGCCGACGGGATCGTCGATGCGGAGCTTGTAGTCGAGCAGCCATACGCCGAATACTACGAGCAGTCCTGATACTGTACCGATGATTACCGCGCCGAGAGCGTCAGTTACGTCACAGGGAGCGGTGATTGCAACAAGTCCCGCGAGAGACGCGTTCAGACACATACTTACGTCGGGATGACCGTACTTGAGCCATGTGAATATCATACATGTTACTGTCGCAATAGCGGGGGCGATCGTAGTGGTGAGGAATACGGAGCCGAGCTGCTCTACAGATGTAGCGGCGGCACCGTTAAAGCCGTACCAGCCGAGCCAGAGAATGAACACGCCGAGCGCTCCGAGAGCGATGTTGTGTCCGGGGAAAGCGCCTACCTTTGTTACCTTGCCGTTCTCGTCTCTCTTGAACTTGCCGATACGCGCGCCGAGGATCTTCGCGCCGATAAGAGCGGAGATACCGCCGACCAT
>JAHLBL010000385.1 GCA_020625635.1 bacterium | reverse complement strand
TGCCAATAGAACAACCTGTCTGCCCGACCTTAATTGTCAATTCTCAATTGTCAATTGTCAATTGTTTTATTCCATCGTTTCCCACTTGATTCCGTCGGGAGTGTCGATAAGCTTTATTTTTCTGGCGGCGAGCTCGTCGCGGATGCGGTCGGCGGTCGCCCAGTCCTTGTTCTTTCTCGCTTCCTGACGCTCGGCGATAAGCGCCTCGATCTCAGCGTCAAGGTCGCCCGCGGACTCGCTCTGAACATCGGTGAGCCCCAGTCCGAGGACCTCGTCGAACTTCCCGATCAGATAAAGCTTAGTCGCGTCGTTCACGTCAGCCTTGAGCACGTCGTAGAGAGCGGTGACGGCGAGCGAGGTGTTGAGGTCGTTGTCGAGAGCCTCGCGGAACTTTTTATCGAGCTCGTCAGCCTTTTCGCGCTCAACCTCTCCGTCGGCTTTAAGCGCGGAAATACGCTTGGTGAGCTTTTCGTAAGCCTTGGCGGCGTTGTCGAGGCTGTCGTACGAGAAGGTGAGCGGCTTGCGGTAGTGGCTCTGCAAGCAGAACAGGCGGTAAACGAGCGGATTGTAGCCCTTTTCCTCAAGGAGCGAAACCGTGAGGAACTCGCCCTTGGACTTGCTCATCTTGCCGCGTGCGTCGTTGAGGTGGAGCACATGGAACCAGTAGTTGCACCACTTATGACCGAGGAACGCCTCGCTCTGGGCGATCTCGTTGGTGTGGTGGGGGAAGGCGTTGTCTACGCCGCCGCAGTGGATGTCAAGGTACTCGCCGAGGTGCTT
>JAHLBL010000384.1 GCA_020625635.1 bacterium | reverse complement strand
GAGGAAATGCCCGCCGAGGAAGGCTTCCCCGCGTATCTTCCCTCGAGGCTCGCCGAGTTCTACGAGAGAGCGGGACGCGTAAGGACGCTCTCGCACGACAACGGCTCGGTAACGATCATAGGCGCGGTATCGCCGCAGGGCTCCGACTTCTCCGAGCCCGTTACCCAGAACACAAAGCGCTTCACGCGCGTTTTCTGGGCGCTCGACAAGTCGCTCGCCTACGCGAGACACTACCCCGCGATCAACTGGATGGATTCCTACAGCGA
The DNA here is from genome assembly GCA_020625635.1 of bacterium. Taxonomy (GTDB): domain Bacteria; phylum Bacillota; class Clostridia; order Oscillospirales; family Acutalibacteraceae; genus Ruminococcoides. The sequence goes on along the minus strand of JAHLBL010000384.1, from coordinate 520 downwards.
GTACTTCAACGACCTCGACCCGTGGTTCAACGAGCACCTCGGCACGGAATTCGTCGAGTGCAGAAACAGGCTGTCCGCTCTCCTTCAGGAGGAGAACGCCCTTATGGAGATCGTTAAGCTCATAGGCTCCGACGTTCTTCCCGACGACCAGAAGCTCGTCATAGAGACCGCCAAGGTCATCCGCGTCGGCTTCCTCCAGCAGAACGCCTTCCACGCCGAGGACACCTATGTTCCGCTTGAAAAACAGCTTAAAATGATGCAGGTCATCCTGCACCTTTACGATAAATCGAAAGAGGTTATCGCCAGAGAAATTCCCATCTCAAAGCTTCTCGCGACGGGGATCTTCGATAAGCTCGCAAAAATCAAGTACGATATTCCCAACAACAGGCTCGATATGTTCGACAGCTATTTGAAGGAAATCGACGAGAAAATTGACACCATCGACACGGTGCTGTAAGGGGGGAGACGCTATGTTAATAGATTATGTAGGCGTTAAGGAAATTAACGGCTCGCTTATAGT